>JABUEV010000312.1 GCA_013314865.1 Bacteroidales bacterium
TCGATTGATTTAATTCGTGAAGCTGCCGGAGCTGAGTTAAGGATCTCATTGCTGAACCGGTCGATTGTCTGCAAATCGCCTTGCACAATGATATTAACTCCGCTGGTTCTGTTATTAACCTCACCAAGCAGGCCATATTTATCAGCAAGACGGCAGATGAACGGACGGAACCCCACTCCCTGAACCAGCCCTTTTATCAGTATTTCATATCCTTGTATAATAGCTCAATATTTTTTAGTCCTTCAGATTTTAGTATTTTCTGCACATAATAAATTACACTTTCCAGCTCATCGCACAGGTTAACATTATTTACAACTACCTCTGACGGAACTTTCAGTAAGACGGGTGCAAAATTGACAATACCCTTTATTCCATGCCGTATCAGTTCATCTGCAACCTCCTGCGCGGAGATCTCGGGAACAGCTATGATCGCTACCTTAACCCTGAAACGGTCAATTATCTCCTTTAATCTGGTCATTGAATAGACCGGAATTTCAGACCTCATTTTGAGTTTAAATGGATCCACATCAAATGTCGCCACAATATTCATGTTACGCTGAACGAACTTGCTGTATCTTGAAAGCGATTGCCCCAGGTTACCCATCCCGATCAGAACAATATTGTGGTCTTTGCTCCTGTGAAATATCTCTTCCATTTTCGACAGCAGTTCATCTATTTCATAGCCTCCCTTCTTGTTGCCCTTTATTCCGAATTCCGAAAAATCCTTTCTAACCTGTGCCGGTGTAACACCTGCTTCATTAGCCAGAGTATAGGAAAATACTTTGTCAACCCCCATCTGCTTCAGCCTTGAAAGGCATGCACGGTAAAGAAAGATCCTTTTAAGACTGTTTTTAATTATATATTTTGTGACTTCTTTCACAACAAATGATTATTAAAGGCAAAAACAAGACTATAAGAAACCGGAAAACAAAATTTATATTTGATTGTATTAGAGTTATTTTACATTATTGGTAAATTTTTTAAAGCAAAAATAGATATATTTTTATTGATTTTTATTATCATTGATAATAATTTTATATGTGAATCTTATCACATAAATGAAGTATTTCAGTATTAATAAAGAGGATTGGGACAGGACACTGGAACAGCTGATGTCATCCTATTTGATCTTCGCAACTGTAAAAAATGAATTTGGTATTGACTATGAGGAATTGACAGCGGAAACAATAGCTGACATATCTTATAATATTCCCAAACCTGCAACTCCGTTGAAGAATTTCTTCCTCCCGGTTAAAGAAAATGTGACCTCCGACAGGGACTATATAAGGAAAAGAATTATCATAGGTGTTCCTAACTGCGACATTGAGGCATTAAAACTGCTTGATGAAATTTATTTTGACAATGATTTCCCTGACATTTTCTATCGTGAAAAGAGAGAAAACACGGTAATTATTTCTTCCGATTGTTTTGGCATTCAGGAACATTGTCATTGCACATCATATGGAGTAAAACCTTGGTCTGAATCAGGTGCAGATCTTGCTGTTGTTAAAAAAGAAGGTAAAATAATTCTGCGGGTAATTTCCAGTCGTGGGAATGAATTTCTGAGTCAGTTATCACTTGTAAATCCGCTGAACGATAATAAAACTGTTGCCGAAATCGAACAGGAACAGCTTAACACAGAAAATCTTCTGAAAGAGAAAAACAGCGCTCTTCCTGATTACAAGAGCACTGGCAGGCTTGTAAACGGTGCCGCAGAAGCAGTCTGGAAAAAATACTCCTCAACTTGTGTGTCATGCGGTGCATGTACTACTATTTGTCCCACATGTACCTGCTTTCTTCTTATCGACAAGGAGGGTTTTGAAAAGGTTAAACAGCTTGATGCATGCCAGTATCCAGGTTTTGCCAGAGTGGCCGGGGGTGAAGACCCCCTTGGTGAACTTCACCGGCGGTTCCGGAACAGATATATGTGCAAATATGTCTGGAAACCAGTGAAATTCTCATCTATTGCCTGCACCGGATGCGGAAGATGCATCGAAGCGTGCATAGGAAAGATTAATAAGAATGAATTGTTTATGGAACTGGCAGGTTAAAATTTTATGACACGTCCAGGAAACATATATAAGCCGGTAAAGGCGCGATTAACGGATGTTATTGAAGAATCTCCTCTGATAAAGACTTTCGTACTTGTTCCTGAGGAGGAGTTTTCCTTCAAAACCGGGCAGTTCATTGAACTGTCTGTAGACGGAATAGGTGAAGCCCCCTTTACGCCCTCCTCCTCCCCTCTTGTAACTGATACCCTTGAAGTGACTGTCATGAAGACCGGTTATGTCACAGAGTATATGCATAACCTTAAACCGGGGTCGTTTATGGGTATAAGAGGCCCCTTCGGAAGAGGATATCCTGTAGAGAAATTTCTGGGAAAGGAAGTAATAATTCTTGGCGGCGGATGCGGACTGGCACCTATCAGGTCACTCCTGTACGCACTCGAAGCCGTCAAGGACAAGCTAGAACGCGTTGTCCTTTGTTACGGTTCAAAAACACCTGCTGACTGCATTTACAAACCCCTTTTCAGCAGGCTGAACAGCATAGACAAGTTTGAAACATACCGCACAGTTGACAGGGCTGACGGGGAGTGGACCGAGTCGGTCGGAGTGGTTACCACACTGCTTAATAAAATAACGGTAAACCTGAAAAACTCTGTTGCAGTGGTCTGCGGACCTCCTGTAATGATGAAATTCGGTACAATAAGACTTCTTGAAATAGGGTATAAGGAAAATGATATTTACCTGTCGATGGAAAAAAACATGTCGTGTGGGCTCGGGAAATGCGGTCATTGCATGATGGGTGAGTATTTTGTCTGCAAGGACGGACCGGTATTTACGTATGATGAAATAAAGGACACACCTGATATCTGGAAATAATCACGCGAAATGTAACACTGTCTTAAGATTACAGATATAGCGAAACCTGAAACGGCTGAATGAAAAAGAAGGTATTGATAGACATGATAAAACTGCGGTCAGTAATGGCCGAAAATCCGTCAATTGAACTGCCCGATGGTTATTTTTATCAGACCCTGAACACAAATGGCCTCAAGACCATCAGGGAGCTGGCCATTTTCCGCTTTACCTGCAGAAGATGTGAGGATGCCCCCTGCATCAGTGTATGTCCTGCTGAAGCTCTTGAAAAAGATGAGGATGGAGTCATAGTCCGTCATACAAACCTTTGCGTTTCCTGTAAATCGTGCGTTACTATATGCCCGTTTGGAACCATGATGACAGATTTCTTCAAACATCACAGAAATAAAGATCTTCTTTACAACCTGAATGACGAGGATGAACTTGAAAAGTTCATTAAATCCTCTCCTGAAGGTACAGTTTCGATTACCGATGCAGATGAATCACCTGCAGACAATATATACAAGCTTAACGACCGGGTTCTTATCAGAGAAGTCTTATATTCTACTGTTAAACAGTAATTGCCATGGCAGCTAACCTGTTTTATTTCTTTGTCTTTCCGGGTCTGCTTTTTGCTGGAACAGCAGGAGCCTTTCTTTCATGGTTCGACAGAAAAATAACTGCCCGGGTTCAATTCAGAAAAGGGCCTCCACTGCTTCAGCCTTTTTATGATTTCTTCAAACTGCTTCTTGTAAAAGAGACTATCCTGCCCCGGCACGGATCACCTCTTTTGTTTCTTCTTTCTCCAGTTTTTGCAGTCTTCGGAGCAACCATGGCTGCTGTCTTCATACTTCTACCCCTTTTTGGCATAAACACCGGATTCAGAGGAGACCTGCTGGTAATATTCTATCTGCTCACAATTCCATCCTTCTCCTATATATTAGGATCTCTTGCATCCGGGAACACACTTGCATCAGTTGGAGGATCAAGGGAAATGAAACTTATTCTGAGCTATGAACTTTCATTTTTGCTTGTGATTGCCGGAATAATAATGAAAGCAGGACAACAGTTCGATCTTTACAGCATAATCCGAATTCAGCAGGAAGGAAATGCATTCATCGGTTCAGTTTCAGGAATTCTTCTTTTTGTCGTCGGAATTTTCTGCATTCAGGCCAAACTTGGTCTGGTACCGTTTGATATTGCAGAAGCTGAGACCGAAATCACGGAAGGCGTCTTTATTGAATATTCCGGTCCGGCATATTCT
>JABUEV010000313.1 GCA_013314865.1 Bacteroidales bacterium
ATTTTCGCTTTGTGAAAGACCAAGCTCAAGTTCCATTCGCGCTGTTGACGAATAAGCTCTTCCAATATTGGCTGTGACTGCACTCAGGAGTTTTTCTGACAGCAAGCCTGATTCCTTCATCTTTTCAAGAGCTCCGGGTGTAAACCTGTATCTGACAAGTTTGCCGGCCGGGTCGGTGAATTTTCTTTCAAGTTCAGGATCAATTGCCACTATAGCAACTCCTTTTGTCTGCGCACCGCTGGAAGCAAGGGAAAAAGACTCGAGATGAGGTGTCACTGATACAACATCTTTTAATTTCATTATTGCAGCAGCAACTGAATCATTATAGTCAAATGAATTATCAATCAATGGATTGTTTTGGTAATCTGCATGCTGAACCTGTAAATAACCCGAAAATGACTCGATGAAGTTATTGATTATCTGGTCATAACTTCCCAACTGGTAAGATCTCATTATCACTGAAAAAAACACTGCGAAAAAGACAGAGGACGACGTAACGAGGGTGCGCCGTTTATTTCTCCAGAGATTTCTCCATGCCATCCTGAGTTCTTCTTTCATTTTACCTTCAGTTTTGAAGAATTATCGTGAAATTGTTTATTGTTTTTAGTCATTATCTCACTCTTTTCATATTTTGTTGTGAGAAATAACTTTCCTCCAAAGGGATATTGAATTTTATCTCCTTTATTTCCACAATGGTTTTATTCTGAGGTTCATCAGCCGGCACAAGCTCAATTATTGAAGGAATTGACCTCCCGTCCATTACTTTTATGTTAGTCCCTGTTTCTGTCCTGACCAGTACTCCGTCCTCATCATACAGCTCAGCTTTCAGGACGAGAAAATCCTTCTTGTCGATCCACCTGATCTGCTTTCCCCAGACTATGGAAGCTGTCTCTTTTGCTCTCATGGTGATCTTATAGCATTCCCGGCCGTTTATGAGTTCCTCTCCTGCAAATTCATGGATATAATCAGTCACAACCGATGATTCTTTGAGGATATCATCATTGGTGTAATCTGAACCCATCCAGCCCTGCGACATCATTGATGGAGGAAGCTTTATAAGCCTGTTTATTGAAGGGTTCCAGTTCCACATTTCATTATATCTTTTAAGAAATGTTTGGCCGGCCTCACGGGCAGGGGATGTTATGAGGGTAAGTGCAAAATCCCTGCCCAGGGTCCAGTTCTTGAACTCAATGGTTCTTTTCCACGACGGCCTTACAATGGTCATCGACATCACACTGTATCCGCTTTTCTCACCATTGAATTTATCGTCGGCCTTCCTGACTATGTCTGTTGCAGAAAGATTTTGACCGTTAACCGGAATGCTTATCAACGCAGCTGCGAAAATTGAAATATGAATGTATCTGATTGCCGTTTTCATCTTTTTATTTGAATAAATGAATAATTTTCTCAAGTGTCTTATTGTTGATTTCCCTGTCATCATCCTCTGAATAAATACAGGTAACAGCAAAACCTTTAAGCGCGACAAGGAACAGATTCAATTCAAGGACAGGGTCATATTCTTTTCCCCGTTTTTCTTTCTTTCTTTCAAAATATTCCGAGACAATTCTCATTATCTGCGGTACAAAAAGTTCATTTTTTGGATCTGTACCCGACTTCAGAAGAGATTCAGAACCAAGAAATGATTTTAAAAAATGATCCCTGACCTCACCCTGCATCAGAAGCTGAAAAAAGAGCCTCCAGATTGTTTTATTCTCAAGAAGCATGGTATGCACCCTCCTTATAAAGAATTCAAACTCATCTTCAGTCAGGTAACCATCCCTGTCCACATCAAAGTACGAATAAACATCATTTACAGATCTCCTGATGATTTCAGCGAGGAGGGTCTCCTTGCTTGCAAAATAGTTGTACATGAGCCCTTTTGAAATCCCGGCTTGCCTGGCAATCTGGTTAATTGTTGTGCCATGGTAGCCATTGTTCGCAAACTGCTCAAGAGCCACATTCATTATAAGATTTCTTTTTGCCTCCCTTATATCCTGATACTGGCTTTTTGATCTTGGCGACATTTTTTGACTGAATGTTTATTCAATTATACTTTTCAATAAAAACCGTTTTTGACTGAACGGCTGGTCAAAAATAAATAAAGCTTTTTTATTGACAAAGAGATTTCAAGTAAATTTTACAGAAATGTGTTCCGGAGCAATAAAAAGCTGTTTTGAGTGAACAGAATAAATAATGGATTCTGAATAATCCAGTCCGCTTTTATTATTAATTCCAACCCTGAATCCCCTAAAGGGAGTTTTCGAAATGCTCATTATTAAACACTTTCCCTTAAGGGTTTCGGGGGTTTAACAATTAATTTACAGTGTTAATTACTTTTCACAGCTGACTCAATAATTCAAAATCAAAATACCGTCTAATCAAATATTTGAGCATGTGTATCCGTTTATTCAGGAAAGAATATTTAAATTTATCGGTTTCTTATTTAAAAGTGTTTGCAATGGCAGGTCTAAAGTTTTTGCTGGGCTTAATCCCTTCCACTTCCAAAATTGAAGAAGCAGAAAAAGCTTTGATTACAGAGTATAATAAGTTTCTTTCATTTACCACATCGGAACTGCTTTCAAAATACAACCATCTTCATGAGCTGGTAAATTCCTCATCATTCATTCAGAAAAAGAAGGAGATTGAGTCGTTGCAGTATAAAAATTCTGAAGAATACGCAAAGGAAAAGGAATTTCTTTCACTTCAGAAGGCAAAGGACATTGTTTTGTATTTCAAGACAGTTACAGGAGGCGCACTGAAAAGGTTCAGGGAGCTTGACGGTTCTCAGAAGATTAAGGAATTTGAGGAGCTCGAGAGCTTTATCAAATCGAACATTTTCAGGCAGAGGCAGAAAATGAAACCCATCACATTCAAGGACAGTGATGAATACAGGAAGTTTCTGGAATATAAATCCCTGAAGTCTGATCCTGAGATAAAGGCATATTATAAAGCCGCTGCAAAGGGAGAAGCAGTAAAATCGAAGGCTGTCATTCAGTTTGAAGAGTTGGCCAAATTCATAAAATCTCCCGAATTCCTTGCCAAAAAGAACATGAAGCCCATCACTTTTAAGGATACTGAAGAATATAAAAAACTGCTTGAATACAAACGTCTTAAGAACAGTCCTGATATTAAAGATTATTACAATTTCAAATCATCCAAAGAGTATTCCAATTTTCTAAACCTTGACGGCTCCTCACGTCTTGCCCGATATAATGAACTTAAGGAATACGTTTCGACAGCTCAGTTCAGGGAAAGGAAAAACTACCTGCTCGACAGGAAACGGTTTGAAAAGACTGACATGTACCGGGATCTGATGGAGTATGAGCGTCTCAGAAAAAATCCAGATATCGTCTGGTATTTCAAGGTAAAGGATTCTGACAAGTTTAATGAACTGAAAAGCAAGGAGCTTACCTTCAGTGATGAATTTGACGGGCCAGCCGTTGACGAAACAAAATGGCTTACAAATCATTACTGGGGCGACAAACTTTTGCATGACAGGTATTCTTTTGAAAATGATCTTCAGGCCTATACTGCGAAGGAAAATTTTGAAATCCGCAACAGCCTGCTCAAAATTCACACAAAGCCTCAAAAGACAACGGGAAAGGTTTGGTCTCCTGCAACAGGATTTATTACAAAAGACTTTAACTATACATCAGGAATTATAAATACCGGCCACAGTTTCAGACAGAAATACGGCATTTTTTCAGCAAAAATAAAACTTGGAAATCCTGAAGCCAGAAACAATTTCTGGATGCTTTCTGACAGAATTACTCCTCATATAGACGTTTGCCGGACGTCAGGCGGAAAGGTATGGTTCGACTTCATTCCCGGCTCGCAGAAAATTTACAGAACATCCATCGGGTCAAAATATGCCGGCGACTTTTATATCTACACTCTTGAATGGAAGCCCGGCAGTCTTATCTGGAAAGTCAACGGGGTGGAGGTTTTCAGGCAGACAGATGATGTTCCGCAGGAGCCAATGTACGTAATTCTCTCAGGAGGTCTTAACAAACCCGTAAACGGAATGTCCACCATGGAAATTGACTGGGTGAGGGTTTATCAGTTTAAGCAGTAGGATTACACAAAGTCCGGATTGACACTTCTCTAATTTTTACCTCCTTT
>JABUEV010000314.1 GCA_013314865.1 Bacteroidales bacterium
TCATTGCACAACAGCTTAAAACATCTCTCGAAGGCATTAAAGCAAGTGCAGAATTCCTTTCAAACTCCGATTTTGTAAAATAAGCCTTTATTGAAAGATTAAGTCTCTTTTTAAGGCTATAAAATTTAGAAAAGCCATTCGCCGGACCATCAGGATGAATGGCTTTTCTCGTATATTCTAATCTTAATCCTTGCTAGTCAAACAGAAAATCAGGACTACCAGGGTTTCTTCTGCGCAAATTTCGCGTTAGCCCATGTAACAAAATGTTTGATATTGGGTGTGTCGGTATGTCCTCCGTCATGCTGTCTCCATGTAAGTTCACCTTCCAGCAAGCCTGTATTTACTGGAGGCATTTTCTCTTTCATATAATCATTTGAAACACCCAAATCACGTGCACCAAGCAGTTTATAGACCGGGCCTGCGGCTATGACCGCCATATAACTTCCCTGCTGGTCGAGCCAAAGCGCATCCCCTTTTTCAGGAATTCCGTAACTGATAAAAACAAGTCGCGGTGCACATAATGCTATCAATTCATGTGAATCGACGGGCAGATGACTTGCGTTCATTTTGCCAAATTTAGACTCTTCCGCGCCGTATTTCAGGTAATTTCCTGCCATCCAGTGGTATTCACCTTGACCGGTAAGGTTTTCGACAGCTTCACCAAACACTCTGCGGTGGAGTGTGGCTCCTCCCTTGCCTGAAGAACCTACCAGTACCATTGCGAATCGTTCATCAAAAGCCATTGTGACAAGTGCGGCCTTCCCGTAGCGCGACACACCCTCTATCCCGATACGTTTTGCATCAACTGCAGGGTCTGTCTGAAGATAGTCGAGTCCGCGTGATGCGCCCCATGCCCAGGCACGAAGCGAACCCCAGTCGTCAGGCTTCCTGGGCTGACCCTTATTTACCAGGCCAATGATACCGCGTGTCAGACCTGCACCGCTATCGGCCTGAATACTTGCGGGGTCAATCATTGCATATCCCCATCCGGCCTCAATCAATTGCTGATTTGAAGGGGGTTCGGTACTCTGCATTCCCTGACCAAAGCCAAAGCCAGGCGTAGCCCTTGTCAAAGGACTATAGGCCGGGTAGCGGTCAAGAATAGCTTTTATCTCAGGATCACGAGCTAACAGTTCACGAAGGGCTGTATTAAGTTTTGCCAGATCCTCCTGGTTAGGCTGGACAGGGGCAGGCAATGTAGCCGGGCCAAACATCATCAGCACCGGGACAGGTCCCTCTGCATTGGCCGGTGTAACCAGAACCATGCGGATGTCAACATTAATCAGGGGGTACTCTGAATTGTCAACATGACCTGTAAGCTGTTTAGCTATCACCGGAGTTCTTCCGACAAATTCCCTCTCCTGGATATCTACCTTCCAGGTAACCGGCGGTATCTTTTCAGGAAGACGACCGTAAACCTCCCTCTCAAAATCCTCAATAATCTCCGGTCGCCTCTGTTTCCACCATTGATCCGCCGTTGTCACTTTCCTGCCGTTTTTAAGTGTCAGAACATCCGGAAGCTCAGGGTATGGATCAGCTTTTGAAGGATCATAATTGGCATGGTCAGGAGCTGATTCATTTCCGCTTGGCCCCGGCCTTAAGCTCTTAATCCCAAGCTGATCCATCATGTTCTGATGATCCTGCTGTGTTGTAAATGTCACAGGTTCCTTGTAACCGACAGGTTTTACCTGTGCTCCAGTATTGACTGAAAAAAGGAACAGTAATGAAAATAAAACAAGTTTGCCGCGCATAATGTGGTTATTAAAGATGGAATATTTATAACTGATTAACCAAATCAAAAACACAAGATGTTGCAATACATAAATATAATAAAATAAGGAAAGATAAAAGAAGCTGGTAAGGGACTTAAGCAGTTTTTAAAATATTAATTTTGATATTAAAGACAATCTGTAAAAGTTGCTTTAAAAAATAACACTATTATGATGAAACATTTTATGTGCCGGGCATTAATGATGATGTTTGCTCTGGCACTTTTAACGAATCTGATAAAAGCCAATGTAAAACTTCCGTCTGTTATCAGTAACGGAATGGTGCTTCAGAGAGAAACAAATCTCAATATTTGGGGGTGGGCTTCACCAGGGGAAGAAATCAAAATAAAATTTAATAAAAGGGTATTCCATACTATTACCGATCAGGGCGGCAGATGGAAGCTGACATTGCCTGCTATGAAAGCTGGAGGACCATACAGGATGGAGATATCGGGAAATAACACAATAGTTATCGAAGATATAATGATAGGAGATGTTTGGTTCTGTTCAGGGCAGTCAAACATGGTTCTTACCATGGAACGGGTTAAAGAGAAATATCCTGCTGACATAGCTTCCGCAAATTTTCCGTTGATAAGGAATTTTTTCATTCCCACTGTCTCTGATGTTAAAACTGTCCATAGTGATACTCCTCCAGGGAAATGGGTGTCTGCCACCCCTGAAAGTGTTCTGGGGTTCGGAGCTGTCACATTCTTCTTTGCAAGAAGCATATTTAATGAATACAAGATTCCGATAGGAATTATTAATTCGAGTGTTGGCGGTACGCCAATTGAAGCCTGGATCAGCAGTGAAGGTTTAAGAGAGTTCCCGAAATACGTTAATAGAATCGAACAGTTAAGGGACACTTCTTACCTGAACTATTTGCTGGGTAATTCATTAAAAAAAGTTGAGCCGATGCAATCTTCCTCAGCAAAAAAGGTGGTAACTGACAAGGGGTTAAGTGGCCTTGTTGCATGGTATGATCCGCAATATGTGCCGACGGGATGGAAAAAATACTGGTTACCCGGATACTGGGCTGATCAGGGTGTGAAAAATCTTAACGGTGTTGTGTGGTTCAGGAAGGAGATTAATGTGCCATTATCGATGACCGGCAAACCTGCCAAACTTTTTATGGGCCGGATTGTGGATGCTGACAATACATATGTCAACGGGATTCCGGCAGGTTCAATTACTTATCAGTATCCCCCAAGGAGGTATGAATTGCCGGCAGGGTTATTAAAACCAGGCAAGAATATAATTGTTGTAAGAGTTACAAACCAGGCTGGCAAAGGCGGTTTTGTTCCTGACAAGCCTTATTTCCTTGTTGCGGGTAACGACAGCATAGATCTCAGGGGTGAATGGCTTTACAAGGTTGGAGAAGCATTCAGACCTGTCAAACCTGATCCGTTACCTTCCATTTCAATGCAGAATGAACCTGCAGGTCTCTTCAATACAATGGTCTCTCCATTTGTTAACTATAAAATAAAAGGCTTTCTCTGGTACCAGGGTGAAACAAATACCGAAAGGCCTCATGAATATGAGTTCCTTCTGCCTGCTCTGATATCTGACTGGAGAACCAGATGGCAGCAGGGTGCGTTGCCTTTTTTGTTCGTTCAGCTGGCAAACTTTATGGAGGTTCAATATCTACCATCGGAAAGCCAGTGGGCTGAACTGAGGTTCAGTCAGTTTAAATCTCTGAAAGTTCCGAATACTGCCATGGCTGTCACAATTGATGCCGGTGAATGGAATGATATTCATCCACTTGATAAAAAAACGGTAGGTGAAAGGCTGGCTCTGGCAGCACGTAAACTTGCATACGGTAACAACAGCATAGTTTATTCAGGACCAATCTTTAAGTCAGTAAGAAAGGAAGGGGACAGACTGATAATTGAATTTGACCATACAGGAAGCGGGTTAACGGTGAAAGATGGAGGTGAGTTATACCATTTTGCTATTGCAGGAACTGACAGGAATTTTGTCTGGGCAAATGCCACAATACAAGACAATCATGTTATTGTAAGAAGTGACGAAATACCCGATCCTGTTTATGTGAGGTATGCCTGGGCTGACAATCCTGAAGGTGCAAACCTCTACAATCTTGAAGGGCTTCCTGCTTCACCGTTTGAAGCTGTTATTAAATAATTACCTTATGTAAATGAAAAAGCCGGTCAAAATCACCTGACCGGCTTCTGATAAAGATGCATCTGATAGTTTTCCGGCGTGCGGTCTATTTTGAAAAACTAATGAATCCTTCACCGCTGACCGGAATTGTTCCGGTTCCGGCATGTAATCCATACAGTGTTATCTCCCCGGTAGCACCTTCAAACCTCCCGGTGCCTCCCTCTATTGT
>JABUEV010000315.1 GCA_013314865.1 Bacteroidales bacterium
ATTAAGATATCATTCAAGGATTCATTAATATACGGACTGGGAAACATCGCAGTTAAGCTGATTGGCTTTATACTGATACCTCTTTACACCGATCCGAAATATTTTACAGTTGACGATTACGGAATGCTTGGTGTTCTTGACATTTCCGGGATGGTCCTTACTGCATTTCTTGCTTCGTCTCTTCCCCAAAGCCTTACCAGATGGTACTGGGACAAGGATCATTCCGGCAACCAGAAAGGCATCTTTTTCATGACACTGGCAACCCAGATTATTATCTCGCTGATATTCTGCCTGTTGCTAATTCCCCTGTCGGGCACTTTTTCCGGACTTCTATTTCAAAAGACCGACTGGAGCCGGGTGATAACACTCGTAATACTTTCTTCAGGAATCCAGGCTGTCAATAATATTGTAAACACACTGATAAGACTTCAGTCAAAGTCTTTGTTGTATACCGTCACAAACCTCAGCAAGCTTTTAATCGTTCTGGCACTGACTATCTGGTTCATTGTATCAAAGGGGATGGGGCTGGAAGGAATTTATCTTGCACAGGTAATAGGAAATACTTTCTTTCTGCTGGTTCTTGCTGTTTATACATACAGGAATTCTGCTCTTTTCTTTGACTGGCCGGTCTTTAAATCCATGCAGTCATATGGATTCCCTCTGCTACTGGCAAACATTTCGGCGGTTCTGCTTAATGTTATAGACAGATATTCCCTTAATTCACTGGCTCTTCTGAAATATGTTGCACTCTATACGCTTGCATTTAAAATATCGAGTGTTCTGAAGCTGGTGATAGTTGATTCGTTTAAGATGGCCATAGCCCCTTTGATGATAAAGAATATTGATTCGCCCGACAGTGGCAGGTTCTATTCAAAAATTCTTCTTTATACTTCATGGGTTCTGATGCTGGCAATAATTGTTGTGTCAATGTTTTCTCTCGAAATAATAAAGGTCATCACAAAATCATCAGAATTCTGGAATGCTGTAGCAATTATACCGGTTCTTGCGCTTTCTGTTTTTTTCGTCAATATGAAAGAGGTAACGGTTTATGGACTTCACATTGCAAGAAAGACCGGAATAATTGGGATCATTGTCATTTTTGCAACTGTTTTGAGTCTGATTCTCAATATAGCCCTTATTCCCAGGTGGGATATCAGCGGAGCTGCTCTTGCCACTTTGATTTCTCAGTTTGCCTACTGGCTGGCGGTTCATTATTTTTCACAAAAGGCATATTATGTTCCGTATGAGATGAAGAAGATACTTATTCTTTTCGTCACCGGAGGGATTCTTTCCTTTTTAAGCCTGGTATTCAATCAGATGGAGCTACTGCCAAGGCTGGTATTAAAGAGCCTGACAGTAATCAGTTTCCCTTTCATTCTTTATCTCTTTAATTTTTATGAGAAAGCCGAACTGCAGGCAATAAAAGGCTTTTTTGCCAAATGGTCGGATATAAGTAAGTTTGGAGAAAATCTTAAATCAATAAAAACATGGAAATAAAAAATCTCAACAAGGGATTGCCTCACCTGATAGCATTGGTTATTTTTCTGGTTCTGTCATATATATATTTCTATCCGGTCGTGGAAGGAAAGGTTCTGAAGGCCAACGACTCGATGGTTTCAAAGATCAATTCAAAGGAGATACAGGATTACAGGGAAAAGTTCGGGAAGGAGCCTCTATGGACCAATTCTATTTTCAGCGGGATGCCGGCTTTTCTTATTTCAACTAAATACCCGGGAAATCTCCTGAAACATGTCGACACTCTCCTCAGGATTTTCAAGATGCCGGTAGCGGTCTTGTTTTTATCTATGGCCGGTTTCTATCTCTTACTGATTCTTTTCGGCCTTAACCCATGGTTATCACTTACCGGTGCTCTGGCTTATGGTTTTTCTTCATTCTTTTTTCAGATACTTGCAGCCGGTCACAATACTCAGGCCATTGCTCTGGCATATATGGCACCCATGATTGGCGGCGTTTGGTATGCCTACAGGCGCGATGCAATGAAGGGAGCGCTCCTCACTGCCTTTATGCTTGCCCTTGAACTGCTTGCAAACCATCCGCAGATAACCTATTATGCATTCATCTGCCTGCTGATTTTTATTATTATTGAATTCATCTTCTCACTGAAAGAGAAAAAGATAGTAAAGTTCTTCAAAACTTCTGCCCTGCTGATGACAGCTGTCATTATTGCTGCAGGGATAAATTTTGCCAGCCTTTACACTGTTTATGAATACGGTAAGTATTCGATAAGAGGCAAGAGTGATCTGGTGAGCGAAAACCGTAATGTCTCGGCAGGTCTGAACAGGGATTATATCACAAACTGGAGTTATGGAATAGATGAGACTCTGAATCTGCTGGTGCCGAATTTCAAGGGAGGATCGAGCAAACCTTTTGACCGTGACTCTGAGACGGTAAAGGCGCTCAGGCAGAACAATGCGGCTGCATACACAAACCAGGTCCTTAAATACTGGGGGACCCAGCCTGGCACAGAGGGACCTCATTACGTCGGAGCGATAGTGATATTCCTGTTTGTCCTTGGATTGCTGGTGGTAAAAGGGCCGGAAAAATGGTGGCTGGTGATTGCAACTCTGCTGTCGGTAATGCTGGCTTGGGGAAAAAACTTCATGCCGCTTACAAACCTCTTTATCGACTTTTTCCCGGGGTACAATAAGTTCAGGGCAGTAACCATGACACTGGTGATCTCACAATTTTGCATACCTCTTCTGGGTGTACTGGCGTTGAAAGAGTTTTTCGAAGATGCCGGTTCCTCAAAAAGGCTTCTAAAAGGCCTTAAGATAGCCACCGGAATAACGGGCGGCATTCTCCTGCTGATAATTATCTTCCCGGGAATAGCTGGTTCATTTTTAAGCCAGTATGAAACAGGATACCCGGTTTGGCTTAAGGATGCCCTTGTTTCCGACAGGAAATCACTGCTAATGAGCGACAGCCTGCGGTCACTTATTTTTGTCATTCTTGCTTCCGGAACTTTGTTTGCGATGTTTTATGGGAAGCTTCGTAAAGAGCATGCAATTCTCTTAACCGGATTGCTGATTCTTATTGATCTTTTTAGCGTCGATAAGCGATACCTTAACGCCGACAGGTTTGAAAGACCCTCCTCCATACAGAAATCAATTGCTCCCACAACTGCAGATGAAGCAATACTCAAGGATCCCTCATACCACAGGGTGCTGAATCTTTCCGTTTCCACGTTTAATGACAACAGCCCTACGTCCTACTACCATAAATCAATAGGAGGTTATCACGGCGCCAAACTGAAAAGATATCAGGAACTTATAGATTCAGTATTAATGCCCGAGATAATGATGATTGTAACAAAGTCGGAAACAGCATCATCAGCAGAAGACCTTATTCCTGTTTTTGACAACACCCCTGTTCTTAACATGCTGAATGCAAAATATGTAATTTACAATCCTGAAGCTTCTCCCATAGTCAATAAAAATTCGCTCGGTAATGCCTGGTTTGTGGAGAAGGTCGTCCTTGCAGAAAACGCAAATGAGGAACTGGCAATGCTTGACAGTTTTAATCCGCTCACCGAGGCAGTAATAGATAAGAGATTCAGCGACCTGATAAAACGGAACGAATATCCATCACAGCCTGACGGTAAGATCGAACTGACATCCTATCAGCCCAACGAACTGATTTACAGATTTTCATCACAGGATGAAGAGCTTGTCGTTTTTTCTGAAATATATTATCCTGCAGGATGGAAAAGTTTTGTTGATGGGAAAGAAGTGCCTCATTTCCGTGTCAATTATGTACTAAGGGGAATGGTTGTGCCGACCGGGGACCATGAAATCAGATTTTCTTTCGAACCTGCATCATATATCACCGGAAACCGGATATCCCTGGCATCATCACTGGTTTTCATCATCCTGGCCGCAGGATTTATTATATCTGCTTTTGTAAAACGGTCAACCTGAGACAGATTTCATGATTCACTACAAAAACTGTCCGTTTTGCTTTTCAGATAGAATAGCTCATTACCTGAGATGCACCGACTTTTTTCTTACAGGAGAAAAATTTGATCTTTTGAAATGTGACTCATGCGGCCTCATTTTTACACAGGACAGTCCCGATGATGAAAGTATAGGCAGGT
>JABUEV010000316.1 GCA_013314865.1 Bacteroidales bacterium
AAACATGGCCGGGGCCAGAAGCCTCTGGAGGGCAAACGGAATGAAAGAGGAACAGTTTGGAAAACCTGTCATAGCCATTGTTAATTCTTTCACACAATTTGTTCCGGGGCATGTTCATCTGCACAACATTGGGCAGATTGTAAAGGGCGAAATTGAAAAGCAGGGTTTCTTTGCGGCGGAGTTCAATACAATAGCCATTGATGACGGAATAGCAATGGGGCATGAAGGCATGCTTTATTCTCTGCCTTCCAGAGAACTCATTGCAGACAGTGTGGAATATATGTGCAACGCGCATCTTGCTGATGCTATGATATGCATCACCAATTGCGACAAAATTACCCCGGGCATGATGATGGCAGCCATGAGGCTGAATATCCCTGCTGTTTTTGTATCTGGCGGACCGATGGAAGCCGGCACCTATAGAAATCAGAATATCGACCTGATAGATGCCATGGTTTCTGCAGCTGATGGTAAATTCACTGATTCTGAACTAAAGGAAATTGAAGATTCGGCTTGTCCGACTTGTGGGTCCTGTTCGGGAATGTTCACTGCCAATTCAATGAACTGCCTCAGTGAAGCTATCGGACTGGCGCTTCCGGGAAACGGGACCATTGTAGCAACACACAGGAACAGGAGAAAGCTTTTCCGGATTGCGGCCGGTTTGATTGTGGATATCACCCGCAGATATTACTACGACGGTGATGATAGTGTACTGCCAAGATCAATTGCCACCCGGCAAGCTTTCCTGAATGCAATGTCACTCGATATTGCAATGGGTGGCTCTACAAATACCGTATTGCATCTGCTTGCGATAGCCCATGAGGCCGGTGTTGAGTTTACCATGAAAGATATTGACATGCTTTCGAGAAAGATACCTAATCTGTGCAAAGTGTCACCAAGTTCAAAATACCATATTCAGGATGTAAACAGGGCAGGCGGGATTATGGGAATAATGGGTGAACTGGCAAGAAAAAACCTCCTTGACCTTTCTGTCAGGCGTGTCGAATACCGGTCACTTGGTGATGCTTTAGCCGATTGGGATATTATGAGCGAAAAGGTAAGGCCCCTTGCGATTGATTTTTATAAAAGTGCACCAGGCTTGAAAAAAACAATGGAAATGGCATCTCAGGATAATTACTACAGTGAATTTGACACCGACAGAAAAAATGGATGCATCAGGAGCGTTGAAAACGCTTACAGCAAGGATGGCGGACTTGCCGTATTATTCGGGAATATTGCCAGAAATGGTTCTATTGTAAAGACAGCGGGTGTTGATCCTTCCCTCTTAACCTTCAAAGGCAAAGCAGTAATTTTTGAATCACAGGAGGAGGCCGTGGACGGGATACTCAACGGCAAGGTTAAAGAGGGTGATGTCGTGGTAATACGTTATGAAGGACCCAGAGGAGGACCCGGCATGCAGGAAATGCTCTATCCTACCTCTTATCTCAAATCAAAGAGACTTGACCGGAAATGTGCTCTTATAACTGACGGCAGGTTTTCAGGAGGAACAGCAGGTCTTTCTATAGGACATGTCTCACCCGAAGCTGCAGCTGGCGGTGAATTAAGCATACTGAGAAACGGCGACATTATTGAAATTGATGTACCCGGAAGAAAAATAAATGCTTTGCTCTCAGACAACGAAATTTCTGCCAGGATGGAGGAGGAAAATAAAAGAGGATCCCAAGCATTCACTCCCTTATCGAGAGGCCGAATTATACCAGCGTCTCTAAGAGCCTATGCTTCAATGGTAAGCTCTGCAGATAAGGGCGCTGTGAGAATTGTAAACCAGTAAGCATTAAACCAGGAAAAAAGGTTTATTGTCTTCAGTAATGGTAAGTAACTCATTAATAAAAATATGAATAAAGTACAGGAAACAAAAGTCACGGATGAAAAGAGAAACGGATTTGAGAGAATCTCGGGTGCAGAAGCATTGCTCAGGTGTCTTGCAGAAGAAGGGGTTGACACAATTTTCGGCTACCCGGGTGGAGCTATAATGCCGGTATATGATAAGCTCCTTGATTACCGCGACCGAATTACACATATTCTGACACGTCATGAACAGGGAGCAGCACACGCCGCCCAGGCATATGCAATGGTGACAGGGAAACCAGGAGTATGTTTTGCTACATCAGGACCGGGCGCTACAAACCTCATTACCGGAATAGCCAATGCCTACCTCGACTCAGTGCCGGTGGTGTTTATTACGGCTCAGGTTGCTTCAAGCCTTATCGGCACCGATGCTTTCCAGGAGACGGATATCCTCGGCGTCTCAATGCCAGTTACAAAGTGGAATACCCAAATAAAGAAACCTGAAGAGATACCCGGTAAAATTGCAAAAGCTTTCTTTATAGCCAGAACCGGAAGACCCGGACCAGTTCTAATTGATATTGCAAAAGACGCACAAGTTGAAAAATTTGACTTCAAATACAGCCCGTGCAACTACCTCAGAAGCTATAACCCCCATAAGCCGTTAAACCATAAGGCAATAGAATCGGCTTCCATAATGATAAACCATGCTGAGAAACCTCTTGTGCTGGCCGGACACGGAGTGCTGATATCTGGCGCAGAAAAACAACTACTCGCCTTCGCCGAAAAAACAGGAATCCCTGTGGCAGTAACACTTCTCGGCCTCTCTGCATTCCCCTCAGGACACAGGCTCTACGCCGGCATGCTTGGAATGCATGGAAACTATTCTGCCAATACCCTCACTAATGAGGCTGACCTGCTGATTGCCATAGGAATGCGTTTTGACGACCGCGTCACCGGCAATCTTAAAAAATATGCCAAAAACGCCAGGATAATACATATTGAAATCGATGAGGCCGAGATCAATAAGAATGTAATGGTGGACCTCGAGATAAACAATGATGCAAAAGAGGTGCTCGAAAACCTCATACCTCTTGTCAGGGAAAACTCATTCCATAACTGGGTGCGTGAGTTCAGAATTCTCGACAAAACCGAATATGAAAAGGTCATTAAACCTGAAACAATGCCTGAAAAAGGGAACCTCAGAATGGGAGAAGTTGTCAGACTGGTTTCTGAAATCACAAACGGGGATGCAATTATTGTGACAGATGTCGGGCAGAACCAGATGTCGGTTGCCAGATATTATAAATTCACGAATCCCAACAGTTTTGTCACTTCCGGAGGAATGGGAACAATGGGATTCGGGCTTCCGGCTTCAATAGGTGCAAAAGCAGGCCGGCCTGACAAACAGGTGATAGCTTTCCTCGGCGACGGAGGTTTCCAGATGACTATACAGGAACTTGGCACAATCCTTCATTACGGATTCCCTGTCAAGATTATAATACTTAATAACAGCTTCCTTGGAATGGTCAGACAATGGCAGGAAATGTTCTTCTCGGGCAGATATGCTTCCACAGAACTGGTAAATCCTGACTTTGTTGCAATAGCAAAAGCCTATAATATAACAGCCAAAAGAGTTACTGAAAGAAATGAGCTTAAAGATTCTCTTACAGAGATGATTGATGCCAGGGGACCATATCTTCTCGAGATAAAGATCGAGAAGGAAGCAAACGTGCTTCCCATGGTTGAACCCGGAGCATCTGTATCCGATGTTACCTTAACTTACAAATAGCGGCAGAAATGAAACAGGAATTTACGATTTCGCTTTTCACGGAGGATAATATAGGAATCCTTAACAAGATATCCATAATTCTCACCAGAAGACAGATCAACATCGAAAGCATAACCGCATCCGAGTCGGCTGTCAGAGGTATTCAGATACTGACACTGGTAGTCAGGACTACTCCGGAAATGGTTCAGAAGGTAGCCAGACAAATTCAGAAAGTCGTCGATGTAATCAAAGTATTTGTTCACACCTCAGATGAAATAGTCTACCAGGAACTGGCACTTTTTAAAGTCAAGACAAAAGGTTTGATGTCAGGGAACAATATTGACACTATTGTAAGGGGTCATCATGCGCGTATCCTTGAGGTTTCGCCTGAGTATATCGTCATCGAGAAGACCGGACACAAAGCTGAAATAACCGAACTGCTCCACCAGCTTGAACCCTGCGGACTGCTTCAGTACGTAAGGTCGGGACGGGTTGCAATTACCAACCAGGTGAAAGAGCTTAACGC
>JABUEV010000317.1 GCA_013314865.1 Bacteroidales bacterium
TTAAGGGGAGGGTTTGGGAGGGGTTAAGAATATTTTTTAACCAAACATTTATGTTTTCCGGGTTACCTTCTGATTATTTTTTCCCGAAATAGAGATCAATTCCGGCAGCTACAATCCATGTATCCTTATTATATGTTTCAACAACCGGTACGCCTACTGTGCCGAGCATATGATTGAAGCCTTTTGATCCTTCTTTGTAAATGGTGTATTGTCCTCCGAGGTTCAGGTCAATCATCGGGCCTATTCTAAGGCCTATGCCGCCGCCGAAGGAATGGGTATTGAGGCTGTAGCGCTGGTCGTTCTGATATGCGTCGTTCACTCCGGTGAATGTGCCAAGCCATCCTGCGCTAATCCTAAGGTTATCCGTAAGGCCCAGCTCAGCTCCGAGGGCGTACTCTGAGAAATTCCTGTCAATCATGTTGATATTTTCAGTTGCACTTCCGTCATAGTCAACGTCCTTGTCAAAGTAGAGGTTCATACTGCCGGTCACCATCAGTCTGTCAAGGGGCCTGTATTCCACACCTGCGGCAAACATGGCAGGCATGTCGGCTATCACTTTTTCTCCCTCAGTGAAGAATCCTCCACCCTTGTTGTCTATCAGTTTTGTGGTCAGCTCAAGTTTTGTTTTGAACTCATACTTAAGAGCGATATTCAGATTATCCATAGGGGAGAAGTTCAGACTGAGGATTGGAGAGAATCCCATACCGGTCTGCTCAGCGTCAACTTCGACATCCTGTGTTGCTGCGGCGTAACCTGTCATGGCTGCTGCTTTTCCTGAGAAAACCGGAGCTGAAGCCCCCATAACAGTTTTGGCATAGGCAATAGTTGCAGTACCGATCTGCTGTGGTGTCTGACCGGCAGCACCCATTATTTGCTGAATCTGGGTAATCTGTTGAGCGGTAAGTCCGACGCTCTGTGCATCTGACAATAGTACTGAGCCATATCCTCCGTCGATAAGAGGTTGAAGGCCAGCATTGTAAAGAGAGGCACCTGTTGCAAGCGTTGTCAGAACACCGGCACCTGATGTGAAGAAATCTCTTGCAAGAACCATATTGCCGGTATATGAAGCTCCGAATGCCGGATAGTTGGGATTGATACTTATATCCTTCAGGAAGCCATTGTATGTATTCTTTGCTGAAACCATTCTTACACCTGCAGCAACTGAAATAATGTCATTGATCTTATAGGAGATATTTGCCTGGTAACCAAAATATACTGATGTCCCTTCAAAGAAGATGTCGGCGGAATATTGAGTTGTAGGTATATTCTGGCTTGCAAGCAATGGTACCAGGTCAGAGACAGGCATTTCAAATGACGGAAGACCGTCATCATATTTTGCTCCGCCACCACCACCTACAGGATTGAAGCCGGCTGAGAATACAAATTTCCCGGCCTTGAATGCAGCATAAAGTCCGGGGAAAATTGGAGCACTGACTTTGCCAATATACTCTTTCGGCGATCCCGACAAATAGGTGTAATTATTCAATACAGATTTTGTCTGTCCTATTGTCTGATTATTGATCGAAATGAATAAACCGTTTCCAAGTTTTGTCAATCCGGCCGGATTGTAGTAGACTGCATCAATGCTTGTTGATGCATTGCGGCTTTGCAGTCTTGTGTAGAGTGCACTCTGGTTGGTGTTGGTAACCAGCCCTCCTGCAAACAAACTCCCGGAAACAAGTATTCCGGCAAAGAAAATCAGAATCTTTCTCATAGGATAAGTTTTAAGTTAAAATTCAAAAATACTCTGCATGTCAATCTTTTAAAATCTCTTTCCATGCAATAAAAGCTTTGTTTTAAAGCCTGTAGAAAGAAAAAAAGCACGTCAAATTTATTAAATTATTTCAAACGTGCAAATAAGTCTAAAGTATTAAATTGATATTAAGTTATTTGTAAAGGCTTTTTTAACCGGTTCGAAAAATGGTTTTCACTTGCCGCCTTCCGCCTTCTGCCTTCTGCCCACCGCCTACTTCCTACTTCCTACTGCCTAACGCCTTCCGCCCACCGCCTACTGCCTACTGTCTAAATCTCCAAAGTTCAAACTCCTCCATCAAACCATAATCAAGCAATTGATAATCCTTGCCGGCAGGATAATTCTTTACATTCCGGAAAAGCCATGGAGAAGCAAGTCCGGGTGCAGGATTGTTGAAATGCGGCCCCATCAGGTTCTTCAGACTTCCCGTTACCTGTACTTCAACTTTATTAACACCGGGCTTTATCAGGCCGGTTATATCGAGTTCGTAGGTGGGAAATGCTATAATGCTTGCAGACTGTCCGTTAACCTTCACTCCGGCAACTGTACCTTTCCATTCACCAAGTTGCACCACGTAACTGTCACCTGTATTTGATATGCTGTATTCTGCAGAATATGTCACTCCCCATGAATAAAAAGGCAATCCCTGATCTTTCCAGCTTCCTTTCATCAATGTACTTACAGGAGGCTCTATGACCCATCCCTTGTCTGCAGGTTTCACTGAAAAATCACCTGTGATATAAACAGGCTCTATCTCTGCACCAACTTTAAATGGAATTGCTTTAAGTGTAATGGTGTTAATGCCCTCTTTTACCAGATTACCTATTCTGAAAACCTTAATTTCCCTGTCGAGCCACCATAAGTTTTCCTCAGGAATGACTTCCTGCCCGTTTACAGAGACGTTCCATAGCCATGGACGTTCCACAGCCGCTTTAAATGAAGAGTAATCGAATTTTCCCCTTACAATAAAGTTATAAGAAACTGTAAAACTTGAAGTGATACCGAAAGTGTCACGGTCAACTATATTGGTTTTAAATTGGACGGAATGGTTCCATGGATTGCCGTTTCTGAATCCATGAGATTTGTACACTATGTCTGCAGCATCATATGTATGAAGATCTTTCTTCAGATCTCCTCCTGTTAACAGGTCGCAGAATTCAATTGCCATGGCATTTTCCTTATCAGGAATTATTTGCATTGGAGAAGACGCCGTAACGGTTTCTTTTACTGCAGGAGGAGCAGGCTGTACCTGAATGCCGGTCTCTTTTTCGGGTATAAAAACCAGGAAACTTCCGGCTGGTGGCAATTCAATATCGATATTTATATATTTACCATCCTTTTTAAAGGGGTAACCTGATATTTCCCCGGTAATTGTGTTTAGCTCTACTGCTTCTGCCCCTGCGCTTTTTACGGATCCTTTTAAAGATTCATTCAGGCTTGAATTTGTCAGAAAAAGCATCTGCCCGTCGGATAATACTCTGCGGTGATGATACAGATTTTTGTCTCCGAACCCGTTAAAACTGATATTATCCGAAAGGAAATAATTGCTTATTACATCCGGTGTCAGGGCATCTGCGTGGATGATTCTGTCGCCGGATTTCTGGACAAACTGTTTTAATTCTTCATTTTCCGAACCATCGACAAGAGAAGGAGATGAAAATGCTATCAGTCTGCCTCCCTGTTCCACAAACCGTTCGATAAGCCTAAAGGTTTCCTTATCAAGATTTTCCATAAGCGGAGGAATGACAACGGTGGAATATTTGCACTGACCGACCACAAAACTGCCATTCTTTACCAATCCCCTGTCCTTTATAATATTTTCTGATCCAAGGTCATATTCGACCTGGTTCTTTTCAAGCCGGGTAATGAAGCTTTGGAAGCTTTGCCCAATTTCCGCATTTCTTGCATTTCTTTTTGCATACGAATCATACATCCATGCAGTAGTGGTTGGCTCGAGAACAAGTATGTCATTTACCTGCCTGCCGGCTGACAGGGCAAGAGAGAGCCTTGCAAAATGGTCATTAATGTACTTGTATTTATCCCACCATGGTTCATGATAATCGAAAGAGGGAGGGTAGTCATATTTTCTTGCACCTGCAAAAGAGAAATAGGTGAGATGCTGGTTCATCAGATTTACTCCCAGGGCGTACTCCCAGTCGCCATTTCTCTTCATTTCTTCAAATGTCAGTTCCCATCCTGAGCCTCCGTATGTTTCACTGAGCTTTCTTTGCCGGCCTGTCTGATTGGCGGCACTGGCCAGCTCCTTAACTGACCTTACATTTCCGAACTGAGCCCCGGGTGTTGAGTCATTCCACTGGTTGAAAAGCATATCTATGCCCGGCATCT
>JABUEV010000318.1 GCA_013314865.1 Bacteroidales bacterium
GCTGCCGGAGCCGGCGTTGCCTTCTTTAATACGGTCAACCCTTCGGCTCAACCGGTAATCCCGTTTTCTGCGGGCTTCAAGATTAATATCCTTAAAAATGTTGGTTTGGAAGCGGAATATGGTTTTCGTAAAACTTTTTATGATAACTTTGACGGCCTGAAAGATCTGGTTGATCCGAACCATTATGCATGGCTGCATAATAATGACTGGTATTCATTTCTGGGAATCGGTATCACGTGGAAGATCTATGATAAGCTGGCAGGATGCCCGTCATACAATGACGTTGATGTAAAAAGAAAGCGAAAATAGGGATGTCCTTGAAGGAAAGTATAAATTTATCAAAGCTGCCTGAACATGTAGCGATCATTATGGATGGCAATGGCCGCTGGGCCAGACAGCGTGGACTGGAACGGGTTTACGGCCATCACGAAGGTGTAAAAGCCGTCAGGGAAGTTATTGAATCTGCTGCAGAACTTGGAATAAAATATCTTACTCTTTACGCCTTTTCAACCGAAAACTGGGGCAGACCTGATGACGAGGTGTCAGCACTGATGGACATAATGGTTCAGTCTCTTAATAATGAAACAGGTACCCTGGTAAAAAATAACATAAAACTTACAGCAATTGGCGATATCGACAGACTGAAAGAGGATGTAAAAGCCAGATTGCAGGATACGATCCGCCTTACTTCAGGTGCTACAGGACTTACTCTTATAGTCGCAATGAGCTACAGTTCAAGGTGGGAGATACTGAATGCTGTAAAAAAAATCGCAGATGATGCCATTAAAGGCGTGGTCGGACCAGATAAGATTGATGAGGCACTTTTTGAAAATTACCTTGCCACCTCCGGCGTTCCTGACCCTGAACTGATGATAAGAACAAGCGGGGAATTCAGAATAAGTAATTTTCTTTTGTGGCAGATAGCTTATACAGAATTATATTTTACCGATATACTTTGGCCCGATTTTGGTAAGGAAGATTTTTACAAAGCTATTATTGATTTCCAGAAAAGGGAAAGAAGATTTGGTAAAACAAGTGAACAGATATTGGAAAAGTGACTTTATGAATACTGCAATCAGACTGAGAAGAATTATATCTGCATTCATCTTGTTGTGCGCTTTTTTGACCGGCAATTCACAGGAGAATGAAGGCATCATCAATTATTCGGTTTCTGAAGACTATATTATTGGCGGCGTTACAATATCCGGCATCAGATTTCTTGACTCAAATGTTCTGATAGGTATTGCAGGGCTTAGAAGAGGACAGGAAGTCGAAGTGCCGGGTGAGGCAATAACAAATGCCGTACAGAAATTGTGGCAGCAGGGATTGTTTTCTGACATAAGGGTCACTATTACAAAAATCCAGTCAGATACGATATTTCTTGACATATTTCTGCAGGAAAGACCAAGAATTTCTTCAGTCAGGTTTAACGGACTGCGAAGTTCTGAATCACAGGAACTGGCCAAAAAAATCAATATGCCTGTAGGCTCCCAGCTTACTTCATATATTATTGACAATACCGAGAAGATTATTAAAAAACACTTCGTTGAGAAAGGATTTCTGAATACAGAAGTGAATTTTATTCAGAAAGATGACCCGGATCAGCCAAATAATGTCATTCTTACTATTGATGTTGATAAGAATGAAAAAGTGAAGATAGCGGACATAGTATTCGAGGGAAATGAATTTTTTGAGGATAAGCGCCTCCGCAGGACAATGAAGAATACAAAGAAGATTAATCTGAACATTTTCAAAGCCTCGAAATATATAGGTGATAAATATGAAGAAGACAAGGAGAGCCTTATTACTTTCTACAACGATAACGGTTTTAAGGATTTTACAATACTCGCAGACTCCGTCTACCGGATTTCAGACGACAGAATTGGCCTCGTTTTGAAAGTCGATGAGGGAAGGCAGTATTTTCTGCGGAATGTAAACTGGGTAGGCAACAGCGTTTACAGGAAGGAAGACCTCGACAGGGTGCTAAACGTGAAAAAAGGATCGGTTTACAACCAGTCGCTCATACTTGACCGTCTTAATGGAGTAAAAGGAGCACAGGATGCCGTCAGCAGTTTGTACCAGGACAACGGATACCTGTTTTCAAGACTGACACCCGTTGAAGCAAAGGTTGAAAATGATTCAGTCGACCTTGAAATTAGGATTTATGAGGGGGATCAGGCTTATCTTAACAACATTATAATTACAGGAAACACGCGAACCAACGAGCATGTTGCCCGCCGTGAGCTTTATACATATCCCGGTGATCTTTTCAGCAAGGAAAAAATTATCAGATCAATCAGACAGCTGGGCGTTCTGGGTCATTTTGACCCGGAAAAGATTAATCCCACACCGCTTCCTGATCCGGCAAACGGCACGGTCGACCTGTTGTACAAACTCGAAGAGAAAGCCAATGACCAGTTTGAAGTATCGGGCGGCTGGGGCGCCGGTATGCTCATAGGTACAGTTGGCGTCAGATTCAACAACTTTGCCATGCGAAACTTTTTCAAGCTTAATGAATGGCGTCCATATCCCTCCGGAGACGGACAGTCATTAAGCATCAGGGCTCAGAGCAACGGCCGTATATACCAGTCATATAATATAGCCTTTACCGAACCATGGCTCGGCGGTAAAAGACCTAACACTTTCTCGGCATCTGTCTACAGGTCTCTTATGACTAACGGTAAAAAGAAGGGTGAGGATGGAAGACAGTCAATGATAATAGACGGAGCGACTGTCGGACTTGGGAAAAGACTCGAATGGCCGGATGATTATTTTTCTATTTACGGCGAAGTGAATTACCAGAGATACAACCTTAATAATTACAATGTTTACAGGTTCCTCTTTGAAAACGGACAGTCAAACCTGCTTAGTGTTCTTGTCAGACTGACACGTTTTTCAACCAGCCCTAACCTCATCTATCCCAGAAGTGGATCCACATTCAGCCTTTCACTTCAGGCTACTCCGCCTTATTCAATTATTAGCGGTGCCAACATGCTGAACGCAACAGATGAGGAAAAATATAAATGGATTGAATTTCATAAATGGGTGTTTAAATCAGATTACTATTTCCCGCTTACTCGAAACGACAAACTTGTGCTTAATGCACGCTTTGCATTCGGTTATCTGGGTCACTATAACAGAGACATAGGTCCATCTCCCTTTGAAAATTTCTACCTTGGAGGAGACGGGATGACCGGCTACAGTTTCTACGGCAGAGAAGTAATAGCTTTAAGAGGATACACAAACGGATCTCTTACACCTAACGACCCTGTCAGAGGATCTCCCTCAGGAAATGTCTATTCCAAGATTACCTTTGAATTAAGGTATCCTATCTCTCTTAACCAGCAGGCTACTATTTACGGCCTGGCATTTCTCGAGGCCGGTAGAGCCTGGTATAAGCTGAGTGAATACAATCCTTTCAGAATGAACCGGTCTGCAGGTGTGGGATTAAGAGCAAACCTTCCAATGTTCGGCTTGCTTGGCATTGACTGGGGTTATGGATTCGACCAGGTGCCCGATCCAAATACATACCGCGACGCCAATAAATCTCAAATTCATTTTGTTATCGGTCAGCAGTTTTAATTGTTTTGAATTTTAAAATTTTAGTTATGAAAAAAATATTATTTGCAATAAGTTTTATTCTGATCTCTGCCCTGGGACAGGCTCAGAAATATGCATTTGTGGATTCTGAATATATCAGGAAAAATATTCCGGCATTTAATGCCGCCCAGGAACAGCTGGATAAGCTCTCAAAACAATGGGAGAAGGAAATTTCTGACGGCTATGCCGTTGTGGAACAAATGTACAAAACGTACCAGAATGAGGTCGTTCTCCTCTCACAGGAAATGAAAATAAAAAGGGAAGAAGCAATTATAGCCAAAGAAAAAGAGGTTAAGGAATTGCAGAACAAATACTTTGGAATCGAAGGGGAACTTTTTAAGAAAAGAGAAGAACTTGTCAAACCTATTCAGGATGAAATATTGAAAGCAATCAAAACCATCGCGGTTGAGGGCAGTTATGCAGTAATTTTCGATTCATCCGCCGGAGGCAATATTTTATTCGCCAATCCCAAATTTGATATTAGCGACCAGGTATT
>JABUEV010000319.1 GCA_013314865.1 Bacteroidales bacterium
GGAGATCCCGACCCGACATTTACGGAAACAAATATCCCATGGGTCATAAGGACAATACCCGACGACCGTCAGAGCAGTTATGCACTTGTGAACCAAATCTTTGTAAAAGACAAACACACCCGTGTAGCTGTAATAAGGGCAAACAACCGTTACGGAAGGGTTGGCACCCTGCATTTCAACCGCTCAGCTACCCGCATCGGATATCCTATAATCATTGAGGAACGTTTCAGCGACGGAGAAACAGACTTCAGCAAACAGCTTGAACGAATCAAAAAAATGTCGCCCGACGCTATTCAGATATGGGGCAATGCAAAAGAATCGGCACTCATTCTTAACCAGATAAGGGCAATGGGGATGAATCAGCCGGTTTACGCCTCAGACAGAACCGTTAATTCTGAATTCCTGCAGATAGCAGGTAAAAATGCTGAGGGCATCATAACAACCTGCCAGTACAATCCTGACGCCAACGATCCCAAACTCAAAGCCTTTAAAGCCAATTATTTAAAGAGGTTCGGACAGGAGCCTGATGTTTTCGCTGCCCATGCTTACGACGGTATGAAGATTATTATCGAAGCGATTCACAAAGCCGGACTGAACAGAGCACTAATCAGGGATGTACTGACAGATATGAAAACATTTCAGGGATACCAGGGAGTCACCGGACCGGTAATCTTCGATGCAACATGGAACAACATAAGGCCGATTTACATGGCTAAGGTTGTTAACGGTAAATTCGTGTTTTCTCCAGCCCCGAAATGGGAAAAAGAGGATGTGATCTATAAAAAAGTCAGAATAGGATACTAAAAAGAAAAATAAAATGTCGATTAACGTATGCGAAAGCTCACCTGATTCTTTGTTATCCGTGCCGGTAAAGGTAAGCCGTCAGCATAAGCCCGGAAATACAACTGTTGACATCAGCGGAGTTGAAATAGGCGCAACTGAAATTGTAATAATTGCCGGCCCATGCGCAGTGGAAAGCAACGAACAACTGACTGAAACTGCCAGAGCAGTAAAATCTGCCGGTGCCAAGATTCTGCGTGGCGGAGCCTTTAAGCCAAGAACATCACCCTACAGTTTCCAGGGACTTGGTGAGGAGGGGCTTAAAATGCTTTCAGCCATCAGGGCTGAAACGGGACTTCCTGTTGTTACTGAAGTAATGGACACAAGACAGGTTAAGATAGTGGCAAAATACGCTGACATGCTGCAGGTCGGATCCAGAAACATGCAGAATTATCCTCTGCTTAAGGAAGTTGGAATGCAGAATAAACCTGTGTTGCTGAAACGCGGCATGATGGCTACCATAGAAGAATTCCTTCTGGCTGCCGAGTACGTACTTAACCAGGGAAATGAAAATGTTATCCTCTGTGAGAGAGGTATCAGGACTTTCGAAAATTCCACACGTAACACACTGGATCTAAGTGCTATTCCAATGCTTAAACGACATACTCATCTTCCAGTTATCGTTGACCCGAGCCATGGCACAGGCCACCGATGGATGGTTCCTGCCATGGCAAAAGCAGCATTGGCTGCAGGTGCCGACGGCCTGATCATGGAGGTTCATTATAAACCTGATGAAGCACTATGCGACGGTTACCAGTCACTCGGACTGAAGGATTTTGAAGATCTTATGTCCGAGCTTAGAAAAATTGCCCTTGCTACAGACAGGGAACTAAAATGATGAATTACCTGGCAGAATTTCTTCTCCTGTTTTTACCACTTTACCTGAAGGTAACACCTTGCGGCTCTATACCGTATAAAACATTTCGTGCGGAAAACCCGGTAAAAATAGGACTTCTTGTCACAAGCAAAAATTCACTTTCAGCCGTTTATGCTGCTGAACTTGCAGTAAGCAATGCAAACAAGGCAGGAGGCCTTAACGGCCGCCCTTTCCAACTTGAAGTAAGATCTCTGGAAGGCCCTTGGGGAACCGGTTCAAAACAGGCTGTTGACCTGATATTTAATGAAAAAGTGTGGGCACTGATAGGCTCACACGACGGAAGAAATGCGCATCTCATTGAGCAGGCCGCTACTAAAGCGACTGTAGTGTTTTTGTCTTGCTGGGCCGGAGACCCCTCTCTATCACAGGCATTCGTTCCATGGTTCTTTAATTGCGTCCATAACGACGAACAACAGGCATCAATAATAGTATCATTAATTACTGATAAAAACAGAAGCGTCAGAATTACAGCCGTAACTGACGATGATGACTACGACTCACGTGTGTCATTTGCCAGTCTTAAGAAAAATCTAGAAAGAACCGGTAAACTGAATTTACTGGTTCTTGAAAGTCGTAAATACAATAATGATTTTAAGTCTCTGGCAGAAAAAATTAAAGAATCCTCGCCTGATTATATACTTATCTATTGCAGGCCTCAGATATCATCAGATATCCTGCTTCAAATGAAAAATCAGAAAATCAATCAGCCTGTTATCGGTCCGGCACATACCATAAATGAAGATATTCTTTCACCTGCTGATATGAAACATTTTGATAATTTTTTTCTGACTCCTTCAGACAAATGGGCAGAGGAAGCTTTTAAGAGATTCAAAGCTGACTATGAAAAAAAATATGGCATATCTCCAGGCCCGGTTGCTTCATATATGTACGACGGAATGAACGTTCTTATTGAGGCAATCAGAAAAGCCGGAAACCCCGACAGGGAAAAAATCCAAAAAACACTTTACGAAATTGATTATAAAGGCATTACTGGAAGAATTAGATTTGATCAGAGAGGTAACAGGAACGGAATACTGGAATTGGAAAAAACTGTCAGCGGAATTCCGGCTCCCTCACTTCAAACCTCTCTCCCTAAATAGAACCTGCCGGTAATTCCAAAACATCCTTGGGCTATTTTTTGTAATTTTGATTTTTAAATAAAGATTTAATGTGAAAATATTAAAGATATTAACAGTAATTCTTGCTATCCTGTTAATGGCAGGATGCAGGGAATCAGAAGACAAGAAAAAACAAAAGGCAACTGACCTGATCACAATCAGGACACTTGGCTTGGCATACCTTGAGGAATTCAAGCTGGAAGAGGCGGAAAAGGAGTTTATTAAATTCATCAAACTGGCTCCCGATCAGAAACTGGGTTATGCCAACCTGGGTCTTACGTACCTGAGAATGGGGAAATACAAGGATGCCGAAAAACAACTCTTTAAAGCAATAAAGATTGACCCTGCCGATCCCGATACAAGACTGATCCTGGCAACTGTTTACCAGATGGATAATGACCCGGACAAGGCTATACAGCAATTGCAGGATGCCCTTAAATACTCACCCGACCACATTAAAACTCTTTATGCTCTGGCCGAAATATTCTCTGCCCGTGCGGATGAAACATCTCAGAATCTTAGGCGGGAATACCTTATGAAACTTGTTGAAAAAGCTCCTGCTAACCTGGTTGTCCATCTTGAACTGACAGAAATACTGATCAGAAAAGGTGAATATGATAACGCTCTCAGTCAACTGGAACTGATTAAGAAGCAATTTCCTGAATTCCACAAAGATGCAAATGATTATTATTTAAAGACCATCAATTCACTCAGGAATAATGACAATACTGACCTGCTGAACAATTTTATCATCTTTCATAACTATCTTAAGGTAACAACGCCTTACCAGGCCGGCATAACTGAACTGAAAGGGCCAGGAGGCTCACTGATAGGATTCCCTGTTATCACCTTTGATGATAAGACATTATCGCAGGTTTCTGAATACAAGTCAATGCTTGATGCGCTCAGCTTTTCAGATGTAACAACAATTGCCGGGCTGGAAATCTCTGGAAAATCCAACCCTGCTGAAAATGCTCAGCTCCCTTATAAAACTACTATTGCTTCATCTGATTATGACGGAGACGGAGATGTAGACCTTTTCATCTGTACCCGGGACAATAACACATCTTTATTTAAATGCTATCTGTTCAATGATAAAATGGGAAGGTTTGAGGATGTCGCATCAAAAGCCGGGATCAAAGAAACCGGAAATGTAACTTCAGCTGAATTCGCTGATTATGATAATGATGGTTTCCCTGACCTTTTGCTCTTAACAGAAAACTCAGCCAGGCTTTACAGTAATACAGGCAATGGGACTTA
>JABUEV010000320.1 GCA_013314865.1 Bacteroidales bacterium
TTTCTGTCACCACATGATAGAGGCGGTCTTTAACCGAAAGCATTATACGGCCCTTTGGCGGAGTATATTTAACTGCATTTGAAAGAAGGTTTGAATACAGTGCTTCAATTGAAAAGGGATTTCCTGTTATTTTATTTACTGCCTTATCGATGGAACAATTAAAATCTATTGATTTTTCCCTTGCAAGTGCCTGTATCGGGATGATAAGCTTATTGATAAGGTCGGTAAGGGAAAATTCTTCAAATCCGGAATCATGACTTAGTCTTTTCCTGGTCAGGTTAAGCAGATTCCTGATGAAGGTTGAAAGCAATTCTGTTCTTTCATAAGCACGGTTCGCAAATTCTTCCTGTTCCCTGCTGAGAGGCCCGGCCAGGCCGGAACGAATTACGTCAATACAGCTCAATATTGCAGCCACATGCCCTTTTATATCGTGAGTTACACGGAGAACATACTCGTTTTTAAGCTTATCCTTGTTTTCAAGTTCAATATTGGTTTTGACAAATGTCTCTTCACTTTTAATTGATCTGTAGATAATCATATGTGAAAGGCTTACTACAAGGACGGCAGTAAGTGCAAAGATAAATCCGCTGCCAAAAACATACAGGCTATCTTTATATAACTCATGTTCAAGAAAGCCCTTAAGCGGGTAATGAGGAATAATCCCGTAACATTCAAGGATTGCCAGTAGTGAAGCCAGCACCAGAACAAAAACAACGTAAATATAGCTCGTGAATGTCGAAAATATGGAACTTGCTATTATAAGGTGGAAGAAGTAAAACAATATCAAAGGATTTTCAATGCCACCCGAGTAATGAATAATAAGAGTAAGAATTATAAGATCCGAGATTATCTGAAAGTGAATTTCATTTTTGATTTTACGGATTGTTCCCACACCCTTTCGTCTCGTAATCCTTGTCAGCAGAATCATGTGTGCAATATTCAGGACAAGAAGGATAGCTCCCAGGGCGTAAATTTGATTGTCCCGGATAGATATTTCCAGAAGGTTCTTTACTATATAGGCTGAGATTAAGAGTATGGTGAGTGCTATCCATCTGATTCTGACGAACCATCTGGCAAACAGTATATGTGCCGGTATGAGTTTTTCATTCATTTTCGCACAATAACCCGTCCACCTGTACAAGCACCTGTTGATCTGTAAAATGTCTGCCCGTTATGGCTGATGATGGGCATGCAGCCACACATACGCCACATCCCTTGCACAAAGCACTTATGATATGACTGTGTCTTTTTACCTCGTCAAATTCAATTGCACTGTAAGGACAAAGCTGGTTGCAAAGGCGGCATCCTGAACATAAATCTTCATTGACAACTGAATAAAGGGCATCAACTTCGATTTTGCCTTTTGAGATTCTTGCCAGTACTCTGGCAGCAGCAGCTCTTGCCTGCGCAACCGTGTCAGGAATATCTTTCGGAGCCACGCAGGTTCCTGCAATGAATATTCCATCCGTAGTGGTAGCGACAGGTTCCAGCTTTGGATGGCTCTCGATAAACCATCCATCCTTATCCTGACTGATATTTACCAGCCTGGCAATTTCCTGAGAGTCTTCGCGGGCTTCCATTCCAACCATAAGAATCACGAGATCCGCAGGGATTTCTATCAGCTCGCCTGAAAGCTTTTCATTAACCTCAATCAACATTTCGCAGTCATCTTTCGGACCTGCTTTATGAATCACAGGCCTGTCTTCCTTTTCATACATCAGGAAAAGAGTTTTGGCTTCTGATGAACGTCTGTAGAAATCTTCATGACCCTTCCCAAATGCATGCATATCGATGTATATGTCTGAAACATAACATTCAGGATTTGCTGATTTGATTTCATGGGCGTATTTTAGTGCTGTCATACAGCAGACACGTGAGCAGTATGAATGGAATTCCTGGCTCCTGCTTCCGACACAGTGAATGATGGCAACATATTTGGGTATTTTACCTTCCTTTGTTTCAATACGTCCAACTCTGATCATCTTCTCAAGCTCAAAGGAAGTAATCACATTTGGCAATTTACCGTATCCATAATGAACAATGCGGGAGGCATCGAATTCTTTGAATCCTGTGCAGACTATCACGTTTCCGATTTCCACTTCGGATATTTTGTCTGTTTCCGGTCTTCCGTTCATCGTTCTGACAGTTGCTTTGAAGTTTCCGATAAATCCCTTCAAATCAGTCAGTTTTGATTTCAGAAAGATCTTAACCTTGCTGTGGTTCATTATTCGTGTTATGCGCTCTGTAAGCAGGTCACGTGCTGAATAGAGATATGGGGCAGTAAGGTCAACCCGGGCAAGATTTCCCCCAAGGTGATCTTCTTTTTCAACAAGATAAACCTGATTGCCGGCATCTGCAAGTTCAAGTGCCGCAGTCATTCCGGCAATACCACCGCCTACTACAAGCACATTCGGACACATATTGACAGGAACACTTTCCAGTTCCTCATGCAATGCGACCCTGCAGACAGCTGCGTTAACAAGCGCTTTTGCTTTTGTTGTTGCCTGAACCGGATCATTGTGAACCCAACTGCATTGTTCCCTTATATTGGCCATTTCAAGCAAATACTGGTTCAGACCGGCTGCCCTCAAAGCATTCCGGAATGTCCTTTCATGCATATTAGGACTGCAGGCTGCCACTACTACCCTGTTGAGGTTATTTTCTCTGATATCCTGGGTAATCATTTCCTGACCGGGATTGGAGCACATGTATTTATAGGTTTTTGCAAGTACCACTCCGGGAAGACTTGAAGCATAATTTGCCACTGCCTCCACATCTACAATTTTTGCGATGTTGGTTCCGCACATGCAAACGTAAACTCCTATTCTGCAATTTTTCATGGAAATCAGCTTTTATTTAATTAATACCGGAACTGACTGTATGGATTTTTCCTGAAGGGCAACTGCTTCCCTCCGGATCTCTGCAAAATACATTGCCAGTGGGCGGTAAACAAGATGAGCCCACTTGCTGAAAGGCATTCTGAGAAGCCATGGTACCACCGCCATCAGGTGGATTATATAAGTAATATTTGCAGCTTCAAATAAACCGGTACGGTGCATTACATGCTGCAAGATTCCGGTCAGGACGATAATGAAAAGCAATACGATGAAAATCCAGTCAGTCCCGTGCGATTTTTTGTACTGGACATAATTTTTCTTCACGCGGTTGCGGATAAAGTATATTGTTCCGGCCAGGAGTCCTATGGTGGCCAGATAACCAAATATATGCACTGACCAGTCAATAGCCGGACCAGATTGCAGTTTTTCGATATAGACCATCACCAGTACAAGCATTATAACATATCCCAGCATTAATCCGAGGTGAATAATCCATGGCATAAAAACGGGACGTTCATGCTTCTGTTCACATTCCGCATAACGCTTCTGAGTGAAAAAGTGCCATGGCAGCTGATAAACTTGTTTAATATACAGCCACCAGGGTACTGGAAATTTAGTTCCCTTCACCATTGTAAGATACCACATCCTTCCGGCGTTAGTCAGCAGGAAAATCAGCATTATTGTTCCTATGGTAAGGTCAAACCGGTGAATAAACTGGCTTGGCAGAAAAGCCCCGTCACCGTCATATATTTTGATGCTTCCGCCTGAGAATCCGTAAATCAGCAGGGAGATACCTGTAATGATGGCTACTGCAGTGATAGCCAATACTTCAGTTGTTCTTGATCTGAAGAACCGTCTGGCAATTCCGGTAAAATCATATCTTGAAATAAGCCATCTGCGCAGGCTCATCATCGTTTCACCAGGATCTGCCTCTCGCGGACACTGTTCTGAACATTGTCCGCAATAATAACACATCCAGGGCTCAAGCGTAGTTTCAATTTTTTGTTCCAGCCCCATTTGCAGAAGCTTCATTGATTTTCTCGGGAAAATGTAAATATCATCAGCGTGTGGACATACAGTAGAACAGTCACCGCATTGATAGCAAAGTTTTACATCTTCGGCGCCAAATCGGTCAAGATCATCTATAAAGGTTGGATTAACTCTGATTGCCATAGGTAATTAATTATAGTGCATGAATTTTTTTTGCTCTGCTTTCTATTTCACTCAGGGAGAGACTGCTCATATGC
>JABUEV010000321.1 GCA_013314865.1 Bacteroidales bacterium
TTTCAGTTTTATAAGGGCATATTACCATGCTTTCTGGCAGGCACCTTTACCCATTTGTTGGAAAGAGCCGTAAAGGCAGAAATAATTTTTTTTCTGGTAATTGCAGGGTCACTTACTTCGTCAATATAACCGCTTTCATCGGCAATAAAAGGATTGGCGAGTTTATCGCGATATTTTTTTACAAGTTCATTTTTAAGTGCGACCGGATCAGGTGATTCAGCGAGCTCTTTTCTGTAAAGAACTGCAACGGCACCGTCAGGTCCCATAACGGCAATTTCAGCAGTAGGCCAGGCAAAATTGAAATCCCCTCCAAGATTTTTGCTGTTCATTACAATAAAAGCACCTCCGTATGCTTTCCTGAGAATTACTGTTATTTTCGGAACAGTAGCTTCACTGTATGCAAAAAGCATTTTGGCACCATGCCTTATTATTCCTCCGTGCTCCTGATCGACACCCGGCAGAAATCCGGGCACGTCTTCCAGGGTAAGTATTGGAATATTGAAAGCATCACAAAAACGTATAAATCTTGCACCTTTCGTAGCCGAATCAATATCTATTACACCTGCAAGCACTTTTGGCTGGTTGGCTACAATGCCGATTGTCTTTCCTTTAAGCCTGGCAAATCCGGTCACAAGATTTGGAGCAAAAAGCTCGGAGATTTCAAAGAAGCTGTTTCTGTCGACGATATTGGATATCACTTCTTTTACATCATATGCTTTGTTAGGGTCATCAGGAACGATTTCCCTTAGCTTTTCATTTATTTCCGGTACAGAACCATCGTCAGGCACAACAGGCGGATTCTCAACATTGTTGGAGGGAAGATATGCAAGGAATTTTTTTAGGGCAAGGATAGTGTTTTCCTCATCATCGTAAATCATATGAGCCACTCCCGATTTCCGTGCGTGTATTTCAGCTCCGCCAAGCTCATCAAATGTGACATCTTCATTAAGCACTTCCTTAACAACGTTAGGTCCGGTCACAAACATGTAACTTGTATGGTTAACCATGAACACAAAGTCAGTAAGAGCAGGAGAATAGACAGCACCTCCTGCTGCCGGACCCATAATCACTGAAATTTGAGGGATTATTCCGGATGATTGTATTATATTATGGAAGATTGAGGCATAACCGCTCAGACTGGCCACGCCCTCCTGAATTCTTGCACCGCCTGAATCTATAAGCCCTATTATTGGTGAGCCCATTTTAAGGGCCATCTCCTGAATTTTGGCTATTTTTTTTGCGTGCACAATACCCAATGAGCCTCCCATTATAGTAAAATCCTGGGCATACGCAAATACAAGCCTTCCGTTAACTTTTCCATGACCAACAATAACCCCGTCACCATATGATTTTTCGACTTTGCCAAATTCGACAGGACTGGCAGCCGGTGTTACAAATGCATCAATTTCCTCAAATGTGCCGGGATCAAATAAAAGATTTATCCGCTCATGTGCTGTAAGTTTGCCTTTCAGGTGCTGTTTCTCTGCTCTTTTGGCACTATACTGCTTTTTTATTGCTTCCTGCCGTTCGAGAAATGCCTTGTAATTTTTTCCATTCAGATCCATCCGGGAATAATTTATTTTCTATGGAGTCACAAAACCAAAGCCTGAAATAAAACGGTCTCAAAAATAGTCAATCTGCTTGTATTTGCAAACAATCTTTCGAACACTGAAAATATTTAATACTTATAATTCATATAATCAATGTGATAAACATATAGTTTTTTCGAATAAAAAATTTGTTCCTTATTATTTTTCTATCTTCCGAACAATAATTGTATTTATCTGTTTGTGGTTTATAGTAAAAAAAAAAATAAAATTTCTATGTTAAATGTCATAAAACCTCCTGATCTGTTGAGTTTAAAAATATTTTTGTATTTTCGCGGCCGTTAGTTTGTTGATTCTAATTAAACCTAAATTAAGTATTTATGAAAAAAATCCTAACGTTTCTTCTTCTGATCACATTAACCAGCGGACTGGTTATGTCTCAGACAGTACAGATTACCGGGACAGTAACAAGCTCAGAAGACGGCTTGGGAATTCCCGGTGTTACAGTCAGCGTGCCAGGTACCACACTTGGAACATTGACGGATAATGCAGGACGATTTTCTATCAGCGTTCCTCAGGGTTCGAAGATTCTTGTCTTTTCATACATAGGAATGAAAAGGCAGGAGGTTGATGTAACTGGCAGAACTGTTGTGAACGTTGTGATGGAGCCCGAAGTTCTGGCAATGAGTGAAGTGATTGTAACCGGTTATGCCACGAGAGGCAAAAATGAAATTACCGGATCGACAGTTCAGCTCTCCGGTGAAGTTCTGAAGAATGTCCCTGTTGTAACAGTCGACCAGGCATTGCAGGGTAAAGTTGCCGGTGTAACCATTTCAGCTTCTTCAGGAACTCCTGGTTCAGTACAGGATATAAGAATCAGGGGCGTTGGCTCTATAACCGGAAGTAACGATCCACTAATTATTATAGATGGTGCTCCTGTTATCAACAGTAACTTTACCGGTTCTACCGCTGTAAGTTCACTTAGTGCACTCTCTGCCCTGAACAGCAATGACATTGAAACTCTTACAATTCTCAAAGATGCTTCTGCAACTGCAGCATACGGTGCCAGAGGCTCAAACGGTGTTATCGTTATCACAACAAAACGCGGAAAGCAGGGTAAAACAAACTTTGATCTTAATGTTTCAACCGGCTTCCAGAACAATGCTGTAAAAGGTCGTACACCCCTGACAGGTGAACAGAGAAAAGAACTTTTTCTTGAAGCTGTTTACAATTCATATGGTGAAGCAAATGGTTTCACCGAGGATCAGGCATACGATTTCGTAGTTGCCAGGAATCTGGATGGCGGCAGATTGCAGAGCTGGGACGGCAGAGAAGGCAACTGGCCTGATGCTGTCACCAATAAGAATGCTCCTATCACCAATATCAACCTTTCAGCAACCGGTGGTGATAATAATTCAACTTTTTATGCATCACTTGGTTACAATAAGACAGAGGCTACTGTGATAGTGAGTGATTTCAAAAGAATTAACGGTACCCTGAATTATACAAGAAAGCTTGCTGAAAAGGTTAAATTCTCAATTAACACAAATGTATCCAACACTTTCCAGAATGCTTATCTTGAGCAGTCAGCCTATTTTGCCAACCCGAACCTTACCAAGTATTTCATGAGCCCGTGGTTGTCTCCATATAACACAGACGGAACAATCAATACAAACCTTGGAACTCTGTTCAACCCGATTTACCTTGGTAAACATGATATCACCACAAATGACCTTACACGCGCACTCACAAATTCATTTGTTGAATGGGAGATCATCAAGAATCTTAAATTCAAGACATTTGTAAATCTTGACTACAGTCTTACAAACTACAAGACTTACAGGAACAGAGTACATGGTGACTCCAAAGATGAAAAAGGTAGTGCTGAGGCTTCAACCGGAAGGAACTTCAACTATGTGTTCCAGAATTCTCTTGACTACAACTTTACCATAAGCAATCATAATATTGCGTTGAAAGCCCTTATGGAGTATCAGAAGAACAAGTACCATTATCTTTACGGTTATGGTGAAAACTTCTCAACCGACGGGCTGACAAATATTTCGAGTGCAGGTGCCAATTTTGATGCAACATCATCATTCACCGACTGGAGTAACCTTTCATACCTTGGAATGGTTAATTACAACTACAAAGGCAAGTATATAGCTGATTTCACTTTCAGGAGAGAGGGTTCTTCGTTATTCTCTCCCGACCTGAGATTTGGTAATTTCTGGTCAGCTGGCGCAGCATGGAACGTAAGCGAGGAAGCATTTATGAAAGGACTGACCTTTATAAGCAACCTGAGACTCAGGGGTTCTTATGGTCTTAGCGGCAGCAATGGTGTCGGAATAAATGAATACCAGGCGCTTCTTTCATATGATGCGGACTATGCTAACCAGGGCGCTGTTTATCCAAGCCAGTACGGTAACAATAAACTTACATGGGAAAAGAACCACACCATCGACATCGGTACTGACTTTGGATTCCTGAATGAAAA
>JABUEV010000322.1 GCA_013314865.1 Bacteroidales bacterium
TTGGACACTACAAGGCCAGTGACTGCAGGACTGGCTTCTGCACTTATGTCAAATGAGACAGGTTATGCTGAGGCCCTTGATGTAGCCGGGTATAACTACCAGGAATTCAGATATGCTCCCGATCATGCACGTTATCCCGGAAGACCTTTATACGGCAGTGAGAACGGAATGTCGCTCGACGCGTGGAACAGCGTGACTGAAAACGATTATGTGATGGGACAATTCCTCTGGACTGGCATTGAATACCTTGGGGAGGCAGGACAATACCCGGTTCGCCACAGCACATCAGGGCTCATTGACCTTGCCGGAAACAAGAAACCTGAATACTTCTTCAGGCAAAGCCTTTGGAGCAACAAGCCGATGGTCTTCCTCGGTACTACCGACAGAATCGTATCGCGCGAGCCCGAAAGTCTATGGGCTCACAAACGGGTCGATCCTGTGTGGAACTGGAAGGAGGGGCAAACGATAAGTGTTAATGCATTCACAAACTGCTCTGAAGTGGAGCTGTTTCTTAACGGCAAATCGATGGGAACCAAAAAACTTGCTGATTTTCAAAACAGGACCATATCGTGGGATGTCCCTTTTGAAAAAGGCACTCTGAGGGCAGTTGCAAGAAATAACGGAAATGAAGTGGCGACAAGCACGCTTTACACTACCGGGGATGCAGTGAGGATAAATGCTTCAGGCGACAAGCAGTCACTCAAATCCGGGAAACAGGATATAGCTCATGTTTTTGTTAACCTTGAAGACGCTAACGGAAATACGGTTTATTCTGCTCAGAACGAGATAATATGTGAAATCGAGGGGCCTGTCCGCCTGCTTGGGATGGAGGATGCAAATCCTGCCAACACTGAAGACTACAAGGATGACCGGCAACATGCCTATCATGGCAGGTTGTTGATTTATTTTCAGTCACTTGATAATACAGGCACTGCAAAAGTAAGACTCGCATCTCCCGGACTGCAAGAGGCAATTCTGACTTTGGAAGTAAAATAACCCTGCGCCCTGTTCCCTGTGCTCTGTGCCCTGCGCTCTGTGCTATGTCATACAGCTTCTATCGTTGAAGGAGGCTTGGTGGCAATGTTGTATGTAACACTTACAACTCCGGGCACATTTAAGGTTATGTCATCTGCAATCTTTCTCAGGAGTTCAAAAGGAAGCTGTGTAGGAGAAGCGGTGCGGGCATCTGTGCTATCCCAACAGCGGATTTCTATCTGATGTCCGAATTCTCTTTTGCCATCGCGCATTCCTGTGACACGATCCTCGTGCAGTATGGCCATATATTGAAAAGCACCGGTATCCTTAAGAAGTCTTTCAACAATGGTAGTTGCCTTTCTTACCATTTCTATCCTTCCGGGAGTTGCCTCACCTATTACTCTTGCGGCAAGTGCAGGACCAGGAAACGGGATCCTTTTAAACAGTTCCGGAGGCATGCCAAGAGCCCTGCCCACCTCCCTCACTCCATCTTTGCGGAGCTGAATAAGGGGCTCAATAATCCTGTAACCGAAAGCTTCCTGGGGATCAATGCCAAGCTGTTCAAAGACATTGTGCTGTCGCTTTATTCCGGCAACTGTCTCATCTACATCAGTCAGAATCGTTCCCTGAAGCAGAAACCTTGCGCCACTCTCCCTCACTATCCTGCCGAAAACATTTTTATAAAACGTCTGAGTGATGGCTTCACGCTTCTCCTCCGGATCGGTCTTACCTTTCAGCGCATCAAAGAATTCTTTCCTTGCATCGACAACAACAACATCTATTCCGAATTTCTTAAAGAGCCCGGAAACCTGCTCCGGTTCTCCCTCACGCATCAACCCGTTCTCAATAAAAACGGTCGTAAGCTGATTTCCGATGGCCTTATGACCGAGAAGAGTTACCACAGATGAATCAATGCCCCCCGAAAGGGCATTGATTGCCTTTCCGCCACCGGTCAAACTCCTGATCTCCTCAACCTTCTCGCTGATAAACCTTGACGGAACCAGATCCTTTAATGCAATTTCTTTTATCATTTCTGAAAATTATTAGTGATAATATGAGACTTTTCTGATATTGATTTAAAGTTAGTCAGGTATATATTAATGGCTATGAACTGAAAAAGAAAATTACAAACAATAAAGTAACATTCAGCATCCAGTGAAAACCGGAAATCTTTTCAGTCTTTGAAGATGTTATTATCTGAGAGCAGCTTTTGCGAAAAAATAACCGGAACCTGCTACCGCTATGATATTGCCTGAATATGTCACAGCGAAAAGATTTGCAGTGCCGAGTCTGAAGAGTGTATTACATTTAGTGCATGGGGGAAGGCTTATCACCTCTCCGTTATTGCAGGCAACCAGAAACTGATCTTCTGCCTGATCGTATGCTATATCATTTGGCAGGCTTTCAAGAAATCCGTTCATGCCATTCAGGTCGGTAAAGTGAAGAAGCCTTTCAGACCATACCTTACCCATTGTGGAGAAGAGGACTGCCGGGGTATTGTCATCATGGACTCCGGCTACCACAATCCTTTTGCCAGCAACCAAAACTTTTCTGAATCTGCATTGTTTGTAAAATCCCTTATAGGTTTCGTTGTAATCAAATATTTCCCAGTTCATTCCATCATTCGAAATAATTATCTCCCCGGCATCTGTCACACCTGCACATCTGGTGTCGTCGGCTGAAACTGAGACAATATTACCTTTAAGATTCAGATCAAGTTTGCTCCATGCAATCCCGTCATTCGACAGAAAAAGAATTCCGCTATCGGCTCCTGCAATGAAAAAATGGTCAAAATAAGTTACGGAATTTAAATCAGCATTTATGCCTGCTTTAACTTCAGCAAACGACTCTCCGTCATCAGAAGTTAATATCGTTCCTTCGTCTCCGACTGCGATTACTGATTTGCCGTTTGCTACGGCTTCATTCAGTGCAGTCTTTACCGGACTGCTGGCAGGTTTAACAGACTCACTGCTGAAAGATATCCTGTCAATTCTTCCACTGCTCCCCACTGCAATGAATATGTCGCCGTATGTGACTATATCCCTGTAACCTTCATTATTAACCGGATCCTGTATTTTCCCGATAGATTCAGTAGGCTGAACCGCATAAATGCTCTCCGGATTATCACCTGCATAATGTGCAGAAAATAAGGTGAGAGTTACAATAAACCAGGACAGGATTTTTATCATCTCAATTCAGTTCTTTTATCGGAGACTACTTTCTTAAGAAGGTAATTCTATAAAAAAGGGAGAGGAGATGGAAAAATTCCTCTCCCTTCATAAAAATAACAGGATTCAAAAAGTCAGTCCGGAACTGTTAATCCGGAAGTAGTCAAATTTTACGATGTTTTTCTGATCCTGCACGCCACCTGCACCCATAATCATCGACACCAGACTGCCTGCACTTCCGGAGTCTGAAGCAATGCAGGCCAGCAGACCTGCCCTGACGTCACGCAATACCACATCTGTTGAACCCAGCAACTGGTATCCCTTCCCGTCAATGTTGTAATAAGCCGTGTAAATACTGCCTTTCTTTACCAGTTTAAGAGAGACAGGTATGTTTTCCGGGGGAAGGCTGGTCACCCTGAAATTTGCAGCCGAATAGGAAGCGCCGTCCTTTTCGTAAATAAGTTCAATATAATCGCCGATGCCCATGAATCCTTTCAGGGTATTGTTATAGACAAGCTTTACAAAGTTGTCGTCGTCCTGATAAGCCACAATGCCTGTATTTTGTCCGGGAATAGTCAGTCTTTTAGAAACACGCATAGCAGTTTCTGCAGTCCAGTCGGTATTAGCGTCCTGCAAAAGGATGTTTTTTGCATCATTCTTGCTTCCCTGTATGTCGCCTTTCTCCATGGTTATCTCAAGCCACCCAGGGGTACCGGTAAGATTCCATCCGGCATTGTCTTCCCTTATCCAGTTCCATTGTCTGCCGGGTATTTTCCCGGAAAACTCATCACTGACAGCTCTTGTTCCGAAACTGACAACATATTCGTTGGATTCATTTGTGATATTGTCGGTAAGTGTTACGAGAGCCGTC
>JABUEV010000323.1 GCA_013314865.1 Bacteroidales bacterium
GCCTGCTGGTCTTTCGTGAAGAAAGTCGAGGCCTTTATTTCCATGACAGGATATATTAAAATTTGACTTCAGGGGCTTTTTCAGCACCTTCCATAGACTCAAAATAAGGCTTGACAGTGAAGCCAAACATGCCGGCAAGAATATTCTGCGGGAACCTCTTTATGTAGGCATTATATGACTGCGCCACCTCATTAAATTTCCTTCTTTCGACCGATATCCTGTTTTCAGTGCCTTCAAGAGCAACCTGAAGGTCCCTGAAATTCTGCGTTGCTTTTAGCTCAGGATATTTTTCAACCACAACCAGCAGACGTGATAAAGCAGAACTTAGTTCGCTCTGAACTGCCTGAAACTGCTGAAGATTTTCAGCTGTCATTTTGGTTGGATCGATTGTGACCTGACTGGCCTTTGATCTTGCTTCAATGACTTTTGTAAGTGTTTCCTGTTCAAAATCAGCCGCACCCTTTACCGTGTTTACAAAATTCGGTATTAGATCGGCACGCCTCTGGTACTGGGTTTCAACATTGCCCCATTGACTTGTTACTCCTTCCTGCATCGTAACCATGTTGTTGTAAATTTTTGTGCCCCACATCACTACACCCAGTACAATAAGGGCCAGAAATCCCAGAACCAGAATCCATATTAGACAACCTCTTTTCATATCGTTTGTTTTAAAGATTTTCTCAAAGTTAACATTTGTTAATTTTTTACGACACAGAAATTCAGTTTTAATGGAAACATTTTCGACATTTGTCTATTTTTGAACCGGTCATTAAGTTTTAAAATGAAAACAATTGCAATAGTTGCAGGAGGTGATTCATCCGAATACGGAATTTCGGTAAAAAGTGCCATGGAGGTCTATAGAATGATTTCCCCGATGTATAAGGCTTACGTAATAATGATAAGGGGAAACAACTGGTATTGGGAAGATCCGAAAGGAAGATATTACAGTATCGACAAAAATGATTTTACTCTGAAAAAGGATGATGAAAGAGTCAGGTTTGACGCGGTTTTTGTTGCGATACACGGGACTCCGGGAGAGAACGGGCTTCTGCAGGGATATTTTGATATACTGAAAATACCATACACAAGCTGTGGATCTTTCAGCTCAGCACTTACATTTAATAAGCATGCCTGCAAATTATATCTGAAGGAATACGGCATTAAAATGGCCGATGCAGTACTTTTGAGGCAGAATGATCATCCTGACTATCGGGGGATAATAAGGAAAGTGGGGCTTCCATGCTTTGTCAAGCCAAATGCAAGCGGATCAAGTTTCGGTGTTACAAAAGTAAAAAAGGAAGCAGACCTGCCAGCTGCAATTGATGCAGCCTTCAGGGAAAGCGATGAGGTTCTGGTGGAGGCTTTCATGAACGGAAGGGAAGTGGCATGCGGAGTCGTAAAAACAAGGAAAAAGTCTTTTATATTACCGGTCACGGAAATTAAAAGCAAAAACGAATTCTTTGACTTTGAAGCAAAATACACGCCGGGAAAATCTGACGAAATAACTCCGGCAGAATTCCCTGAAGATGTTACAAATGAAATCCAGGAACTCAGTTCAAGGGTTTATGACATCTTTGGATGTAAGGGTATTGTAAGGGTCGACTTTATTGTAGTAGGTGAAAAACCTTATTTCCTTGAGGTGAATACAGTCCCCGGCATGACCGAAGAGAGCATAATACCTAAGCAGGCAAAGGTAGCTGGAATCGGACTGCCCGAGCTCTATTCAATGGTAATTGAGGATTTGTTTTAAGATATAACCAATCCCGACAAGAATTTCACTTCCTTTTGTTTAAATAAGAAAGACTACTGGCTTTTTGCCAGCTTCAGGGCACTTGTGGTGGTGTAATACTTTGTTATCATTCCTGCCACTTCCCATTCCGGAAGTTTTCCCGTCTTCAGATACTCAAGAAATTTTTCAGTCACCTGTCCGAAATGTTCTTCATGTCCTACCCTCAGGTTATCAGGGATGTTTATTTTCAAACGGCCCTCGCCGGCGGCCTCAACGGTAATCCCTTTGTAAGGAAGAGTTTCAACTGCCTGCTTCAGTTTTATTGTGAAATCATTAACAGATCCTTCTTTTATGTTTTCGGCATAAAGGACAGGGATATATTTTTCTTCCGCTCCCTGTCTGATAACAAGGTCGCACAAAGTGCCCCTCATCACTGAATAATGAGTATCGCCGCCGCCCGGAGGAGCCTGGTATTTCCATTCAACTGATACTTTTGCCCAGATATTTTTTATACTGTAAACCATCTCCCCGTTGGCATAGACATGAAGTTTTCCATCTTTCACATCCTTTTCAAGAAATGGTGGAAAATTGTCATAGCCTGTTACTGCTTTGAACTCATCGGGTGAAATAATTGTAGGCCATCTTCTTGCTTTGGTAACACTGACATCGGAAGGATTCAGAACCTGTTCCGGGAAGCATTCCCATTGTATAAGGTCAACAAGGTGCGTGGTTACATCCACAATTCCTTCTCCCTGCTGTTCAACATCAAAGAACCATGCAGGGCGGATAAGGGGAGCCCCTGACACAATCTTTGAGAAATGATGGACACTTACTTTGGTTACTGCAGGATCATCAGGAGTTCCGTTAACAAGAGTTCCGAAAATTTCGCTGTTCTGCGAAAGCAGTTTTTGCAGGATTGTAGTAATCTCATACCTCTCGGTCATTATGTCATAAAGAAGCAATCCCTTTTCTGATGCAGTTCTGAAAGCTTCCTCAAGCCTTGAGAAATCCTCAGGCAATATTATCATCGGCTTATCTGCAAGCACATTCAGTCCTGCATTTACTGACCTTGCAATATAATCTGCCTTTTTTCGGTTATTGCCGGAAAGCACTACTACATTTCCCTTTCTGTCATTTATCATAGTTTCGAAGAAATCATCCTCTGTGTAAACAATTTCTTTCCATGAAGTAGGGCTTTCAGTTCTCGAATTATATGATTCAATTCTCTGAAGATGCTGTTCAAGGTCTGGTCCTTCAGGTGCATATACATAGACTTCAGGTGACACTTCAGGGTACATTTTTTTCTGAACAAGAGCAGCATGAAAGTGTCCGGGATCTACGGAAATGAGTCTTACCTGAAATTCATTCTTCATCTGGTTATCTGATTTTTTCTCTGAGCCACCTGACCCGCATCCGGCCAGAAGCATTAATACAGGAATCCACAAAGTAAGTTGCTGTCTCATTATGCATGATTTTAACGATTTTTCACGGCTTCTATAAAAGCTTTAATATTCTCATCTTTCACATCGGGAGGCATTCCTCCGCCGACCGACCAAATAATCCTGTCGTAATTGTCAATCTCGCTGAAAGCCTTATCTACGGCATTCCTGACATCTTCAGGAGTTCCGGCGGCCATAACATCCCTTGGGGGTATATTTCCCAGAAGGACAACCTCATCCCCTGCCAGCTTCCTAATCTCTCCCATCGTATGCTGAAAAGAGAAGTTAAAGACATTCACTCCCATTTCCTTCAGAAATGAGGCTGTTATCAAACCGTCAGCGTCGTTATGCAGAAATCTCACAGTTACGCCTGCACAGCTGAATATTTCTTTGAAATAAGGCAGGACAAATTCCCTGAATTCCTCCTCGCCAACGAAACCAATGATGTCGTCGAGTACAAGGACTCCGTCAATTGAGGGGAAGCATTCTTTCTGCCATTGAAGCCAGTCACAAATAAAGGTGGTTATTTTTCTTAAAAGTCGGTGCGATTCATCCGGATTGAGGGTAAGAGCCATCATGAATTCAGTGGTGCCCATAAGAAAACTTGCAATATTAAGAGGACCGCGTGCCACTGCAAACCTTATCTGATGATCAGCTTTCCTGATTTCATTCTCAGTCCGCTTAAGCCTGCCTATCATAAAAGGAAGAAGCCCGTCGGTCTTCACATTGGGCTGAGGCAGAATGGTTACTTCTGAAATATCTCTAATCACCTTATCAGCATGTGGCAGGCTTTCTTCAAGGAAAACCATCCGTGAACCGAATGCAGATGGTTCG
>JABUEV010000324.1 GCA_013314865.1 Bacteroidales bacterium
GTACCTGTTTGTTATTTTTTTGAAAGATGGTAAACATTTCCATCTTTTGTAAAGTTAAGGTTAAAACTGGCACAAATCAAACGGATTATTGTTTCCTGGGGCTGATTGTCAATGGGGGAGGTCCACATATTGTCCAGTATTTCCGGATCATCGGCAATTATGTCCATGTCATAAACCCTTTTAAGATCGTGGAATACCACATCAAGTTTCTGCCCGTCGTATACCAGTTTGCCTGTGTTCCAGGCAAGATAATTAGGGTTGTCGTTTATCTTTTTTTCTGTTGTTTCATTGCTGATGGTACCGACATAACCAGGATCAAGAATAAGGTTCTGTGTTCCGCTGTCATCCGAGAGTTTTACCTTTCCCGATGTAACATAGACTTCAACTGCAAGGTTTTCGTTATCTGTAATGATATTGAATGAAGTTCCAAGCACTTCTACTCTGGCATTGCCGGCATCTACTGTAAATGGCATTGCCGGGTCGGGAACGACATCGAAGAAAGCTTCTCCTTCAAGATTTACTTTTCTCTCTTTCCTTCCGAAACTTTTATTGTACGAGAGCCTGGTGTTACGGTTGAGACAGATATTACTGCCGTCGGGGAGGGTGACCTGCAGGTTTTTCTGGTTTCCGGTTGTTGAGACCACAGTCTTTCCGGTTAGCAGGTTTCCTGCTCCGAAATAAAGGAATGCGGATCCTAATCCCAGCAGGACAATCACTACTGCGGCAATTTTAAAAAACAGGCTCCTGTTAAACCTGACATGGGGTTGTTCATTAACAGTGAGCAATCCGTTCTCATCAAGCCTGGACCGGAGTCTGCTCCAGGCTTTTTCAACATCTATTTCCTTTTCAGTATTCATCTGTTTCAGTTCTTTCCAGTGATAACCTGTATTAAATTTATCTTCATCATAGAATCTTTTCAGCAGATCCGGATCATCCTCCTTTTCTCCGCCAAGCATTGAAGCGAGTTCTTCCCACTCCCTGTCTGTAAATTTTTCCATTTCTTCCATATTTTTCAACATTCTGCCAGCGCTTTTCTGAATTCCTTGAGTGCACGACCCATATTAGCTTCGACCGTTTTTACAGATATTGACAGTTTTTCTGCGATCTCATGGTATTTAAGCCCCTCAAACCTGTTCATGCAGAATATTTTTCCGCAGCGTTCGGGAAGGGCGTCAAGAATATCTGCAATTTTTGCCTGAAGTTCTTTGTAATTAAGGATGTCACCCGGGCTTTCCGCGTTTTCAGCCGGACTCTCCGACATTTTTTGTGTATAGTTTTCAATAACCCTCAGATGCTGGAGCAGGTGCAGACAGCGGTTATGAACAGCCCTGAAAAGATACCCGTTCAAGGAACTTACAATTTTTAATTTTTCACGGTCCTGCCACAATCTGAAGAAAAGGTCCTGAACGATTTCTTCAGCTGTGTCATGATCTTTAACTATGGTTTTGGCATATCTGACCAGGGAGACATAAGAGGACCGGAAAAGCGATTCAAACTGTCTGACATCACCCTTCCGGATCCTCTTTATTATTTCAGAATCCCTGATCATCATGATTTAAAGATCTGTTCTGTCGCTGAATTTAAGTTTCCTGCTGAGGCGCCGAATAGCAGACTCAATACTCTGATCGGGCTCAATTACATTATAATCACCCCAGAATTCAGGGTCAGTAAATGCATCCACCTTTTCTGTAAAAACATCTGTATACTTTATCCTGTCCTTCGAGGGAATCCTTATTACTTCCTGATCGGTACGGTCGGTGATAGCTATTTCCGACATTGTCGTATAATAAGTATTGAACAGTTTCTTTTTCCAGTTGACTTTGAACTTAACCTCTGCCCTTGAATAAATGAAGTGCAGTTTCCCGTCCTGTTCGCGGTATTTAGTGCGGTATGTTGCCACTTCCGGAGTCACTTCCATGCCAAGAGGTTTCTTTTTGATGAAAATGGAAGAGACAGCCTCCTTGTCGGAGAGATTAAATCCAAACTCTGCCTCGGTAAGGGCATAGGTACCTGTTTCTATGAAGAAACTGCCCATGAACAAAGGAAAGTCAACAGATGGCTTTTGTATGAAGTCAATCACATAGTGAGGCTTATTGTCAATTTCAATTACACTCTTTATTGAATAGTCATAGTACTTCATGGCATCCATAGTAAAGATTGACTCTGTATTTTTCACTATGTCGAGCTGCAGAACGCTTACCGGTCCGCCCTGAAGCTTGAACAGCACAGTGTCCATCTTTGACACATCAGAACCTTTTCTCCCCTTGTAGATCCTGCCGCCGTCAAAGCGGAGATCATTGTTATAGGGAGCTTTAAAGATTTCGACAGCTGCCTCACCAATGGAGACATAAGTGCGGTTTTTGCGGATTGTTTCCCTGTAGAAGGCAGTCATCAGATTAGGCTTGTCCTCATAATTCTTACCTATGTTGGAAATAGCCTTTCTGACAATTTCTTCCGGATCAAGAGGTCTTACTATGATCTCTTTTATTGGAATCGGGGCAGGATCGAGCTGAATAACATTCTTAAAACCGTCATTCTTCAGCTGGAAGATCGGTATAACCTTGTTTTTGTATCCAAGGAATGAAATCTCAAGGTTTTTCGAATTATCAGCTTCAGGAATTTTTATAAGGAACTCACCATCAATATTGGTAACAGTGGCGACATTGGTTTCCTTTACTGCCACTGAGGCAAACACCAGCGGGGAGCCTGTTTCGGAATCAACCACCTTCCCCCTGATGGAGAAAACTCCCTGGTCCTGATCATTTTTCCCCTTGCGGGCCTCTTCACCTGCATACGTAATCTGCGCCGCAATCAGAGGCAGTGCAAACAACACAACTGTTAAAACTCTTTTTAAATTTTTCATGGCTTAAAGTTATTAAGTTAACAAATAAATTTCATTTTCATGGTCCTCTTAATCTGTTTCCCGAATTAAGACCTTTGAAATACCCGGATACCCTATTTTTATCTCGAAATATTTTAATTACTTTACTGTTTTAATAAACAGATGCCGGGTCTTTTTGTTAAACCTGCAAATGCTATCTTATCGGGGTTCTCCTGGGCACGCAGTTCGATAACCAGGAAACCATTTGTTGCCGGCATGCCATCTGCCGTATCAGTTGAGCTCACAAATCACTGTAATCTTGAATGCCCTGAATGCCATGCCGGTTCGGGAACAATTAAGCGTGAAAAGGGATTCATGAATTTAAGCCTGTATAGTAAGATAATATCAGAGTTAAAACCGTATATTTTTAATGTTAATCTATATTTTCAGGGAGAGCCCATGATGCATCCTCATTTTTTTGCATTTCTGAAGGAAGAAGGGATGCGAAAGGTTGTCTCAACCAACGGGCACTTTCTGAATGCTGAAAACTGTATGAAACTCGCATTGTCCTCCCTCTCGGAAATAATTGTGTCACTCGACGGAACAACAGCCGAAACATATAAAATCTACAGAAAGGGAGGGGATTTTGAGCAAGTCCTTACCGGACTTAAGCTTCTTTCAGAGGCAATAAAATCTTCAGGATCATCCCTGAGGCTAAGAATTCAGTTTCTGGTTCACAGGCATAATGAACATCAGGTTCCGGAAGTGAAGCGGCTCGCCCGTGAACTGAATGCCTCACTGCATTTAAAATCGATGCAGATTATGAACTATGAAAGTATAGATTACTGGATGCCTTCATCTGAACGATTCAGGCGTTATAAAAGATTGAATGGAACGTGGAGAATAAAAAGCAGTCTACCCGACAGATGCTCCAGAATCTGGTTCAACCCTGTGATTACCTGGAACGGTCTTGTTCTTCCCTGCTGTTTTGATAAGGATGCAGATTATGTGATGGGGGATCTAAAAACAGACACTTTCAGGGATATCTGGAACGGGACTAAATTCAGAGCTTTCAGAAAGAGCATACTTACCGGACGCAGAATGACAGACATCTGTCGCAATTGCACTTCAGGATTGCCGGCCTATATCAGTTGTTAAA
>JABUEV010000325.1 GCA_013314865.1 Bacteroidales bacterium
ACTACCTTCCTGCTGAAGATTTTAATATCAAACCAGGCTCCGTTGAAAGTCACCAGCCTTCCACACTCCTGTCCTTTCTGCCAATAGTGGTTCCTCTCATACTTATTACAATTAAATCTCTTGCGACACTTACTGACAAAAGCGGAACAGGATTAATTACAAGGTTATTCCAGATTCCCGGTGAACCGATAATTGCCCTTTCAACAGGTGCAGTTTTCTCCTTATTACTTCTGAAAGAAAAATCGGTGGCATCTTTTAACTCAGTATTCAATGAAGCTATAATGAAAGCCGGCCCGATACTTATTGTGACTGCTGCGGGAGGCATGTTTGGCATGGTAATAAAATCTACAGGCATCGGTGAGACTATGGGAAGATTTCTGGCCGGAACCAATGCCGGACTCGCGATCCCATTTCTTATTGCAGTTTTACTGAAGACTGCCCAAGGATCATCAACAGTGGCTATCATCACCTCCGCCTCTTTCGTGTATCCTATGCTCCCGTCATTGGGACTTGATACGGAATGGGGAAGAATGTTCGGAATGCTTGCCATGGGAGCAGGATCAATGGTTATTTCACATGCAAATGATTCGTATTTCTGGGTGGTTACAAATTTCAGCGGCCTCGAAACTAATACTACCCTCAGAGTCTATTCAACTTCAACCTTAATAATGGGAATTACTGTTTTTGCTTTTATTTGGTTAACGTCATTGTTAATTTTTTAACAATCCTCTTCCTTCTTCAAAATTTCGTTTTCATTTAATGAGAATTTAAAATTTAAAAGAATGAACAACAGACAAAAGGCGGAACTGATATTTCTCGAGGGCGTTAAGAGTGTGTTGCCTGAAAAACTTATCAGGAACCATTTGTCACTGACAGGACCGGTGCTCAGGATTGGCAATTTAAGCTTCAGAGAGGATGAACTGGAAAATATTTATGTTGTTGGTGCGGGAAAGGCTTCGGCGGCGATGGCTCATTATGTTGAAAACATCCTGAAAAACCGTATTGCCGGGGGTCATGTGACAGTGAAATATGGTCATTCCTGCAAACTGAAAAGAATTAATGTGACTGAAGCCGGGCATCCTCTGCCTGATGAAAACGGATTCAGGGCAACAGCAGCAATCCTTGACATAGCTGAAAAGGCAAAAGAAAAGGACTTGTTACTTTGTCTTATATCCGGAGGAGGATCGGCTCTTATGTCTGACCTGCCGGAAGGATTGATACCCGAAGAATTGATAATAGTTAATAATCTTCTCATCAGGTGCGGTGCCTCAATACATGAGATCAATGCTGTACGCAAGCATCTTTCTGGGGTGAAAGGCGGACAACTTGCCAGGACTGCATGGCCCGCAACGGTTGTCAGCCTTATACTGTCTGATGTCATAGGCAATGATCTCGACGTGATTGCTTCCGGCCCGACAGTAGCTGACCGTTCAACGTTTGCCGATGCTCTGAAGGTTATTGAAAAATATCACCTGATACCGGATCTGACTGAAGGCGTGGTAAGATATATAAAGGAAGGTGTGGCAGGACTGCGTCCGGAAACTCCCAAACCTGATGACCCGGTTTTCAGCAAGACAAGAAATATACTCGTTGGCAGTAATATAACCGCCCTTGAAGCATGTAAACGTTACGCAACTGATTCAGGTTTTGAGACTTATATTATGACTGACAGGATGAGCGGCAACACGGCTGAGGCGGCAAATGAGATTGTGAAAACAGCCCTTAAGTATAAAAATGACAGCTCAATGAAGAAGCCGGTATGCCTGCTTTACGGCGGAGAAACCACCCTCAGGGTGGAGGGCACCGGAACAGGAGGGAGGAATCAACACATGGCACTCTGTGCCGCTTCAATGCTGAAAGATACTAAAGGAATCACTTTTCTGGCGGCAGGAACTGACGGAACTGACGGCCCTACAAAGGTTGCAGGTGCAGTGGTCGACTCAGATACAAACGACATTGCTTTTTCATCAGGGCATGATCCTGAAAAGTATATTACCGAGTTCGATTCATATAACTTCTTCAGAAAAACCGGAGGGCATATTGTTACGGGACCGACATTCACAAATGTCATGGATATTGTTGTGGTTCTGATTGAATAAGAAGTATCCGATTTTTGTTATTTTTAACCGCGATAGGATAAAATACAGAGCAATAAATCAACAGATTATGAAAGCCCTTGTGCTTGAAGAATATAACAGGCTGGTCTATAAGGATGTACCTGATCCTGACATTAAGCCCGATGAGGTCCTTGTCAGGGTAAAGGCTTGCGGAATATGCGGATCGGACGTGCACGGCATGGACGGCAGTACAGGTCGAAGGATACCTCCCTTAATAATGGGGCATGAAGCATCAGGTGTAGTGGAGGCTGTGGGAAGTGAAGTGAAAAACTGGAAGCCGGGCGACAGGGTAACCTTTGATTCAACGGTTTACCGTCTTGATGACTGGTATACACTTCAGGGAAGATATAATATAAGCGACGGAAGAGAGGTTCTTGGTGTTTCCCCTGGAGAATACCGGCGTAACGGATGCTTTGCCGAACTGGTTGCAATACCTCAGCACATACTCTACAGAATCCCTGAAAAAGTCACTTTTGAACAAGCCGCCATGGTCGAGGCAGCTGCTGTTGCACTTCATGCAATAAACATGTCGGGCATGAAGACAGGTGACAACTGTGTCGTTACGGGTGCGGGCATGATAAGCATATTTGTTCTGAAACTTTTATCCATAGCAGGAGCCGGCAGATTGATTGCTGTCGATATCGACAGCGGAAAGCTGGAATCTGCCCTTAAGTGCGGAGCAGAATATGCCCTGAACCCGGATGATAAGGAGATTGTAAACAGAATTACCTCACTTAATGGCGGCCGCGGTGCTGATGTGTCATTTGAAGCAGTGGGTCAAAGCACAACTTTGGATCTGGCAATAGAGATTACCAGAAAAGGAGGTACAGTGGTCCTGATCGGAAATACATCCCGATCGGTTGAATTTCCTCTTCAGAAGGTTGTGACAAGGGAATTGCGGATTCAGGCCAGCTGTGCAATAAGGGGAGAATATGAGACTATACTTAAATTCATCGAAACCGGCAAGCTTAATGTCGATGACCAGATTTCTGCTGTAGCACCACTTTCAGAGGGTGCGGAATGGTTCAGCAGGCTTTACAACCGTGAAAAGGGCCTTAATAAAGTAATACTTATTCCCTGATATGAAGAGAAAAGAAAAGATTTACAATATTTCCATTGCAGGATGCGGGAAGGTAGCACGCCTGCATGCCACGGCAATTAAAAACATACCTGGTGCAAGACTCGCAGGAGTTTGGAGCAGGACACCGGGATCAGCTGAAAGGTTTGCAGAAACTTTCGGAACGATAGCATACACCGATATCTCACAGATGGTTACCAAGGAAAAAACCGATCTTGTGATTGTCTGTACACCACACCCTTTTCACAGGGAACCGGCGATTGAAGCGGCCTCGGCCGGTGCCAGCGTGCTTGTCGAAAAACCGCTTGCATCGGATCTCTCTGACTGCGATGCCATCATTAGCTCATGCAAACGGAACAAAGTAAAGCTTGGTGTTGTAAGCCAAAGAAGGTGGTATGCACCGGTCAGAAGGGTCAGGAAGGCAATAGAGGAGGGCAGGATCGGAAGGCCGTTACTGGGCACTGTTACCATGCTTGGATGGAGGGATAAAGCATATTATGACTCTGATGAATGGAGGGGAAAATGGGACACTGAAGGAGGAGGAGTTCTGGTAAACCAGTCGCCTCACCAGCTTGATATCTTATTGTGGTTCATGGGTGATGTGGACGAGCTTTATGGAATCTGGAGGAATCTTAACCATCCTTATATCGAGGTTGATGACACAGCAATTGCCATTGTGAAATTTAAGAGCGGAGCAATCGGGAATATTCTGGTAAGCAATTCCCAGAAACCTGGCCTTTACGGTAAGGTTCACGTTCATGGTGAGAACGGAGCTTCGGTCGG
>JABUEV010000326.1 GCA_013314865.1 Bacteroidales bacterium
CTCCTTTTTTTCTGTTTGAATATGACAAGAATTGTATTAATCTGTCTTTTTCTTTTTTCCCAATCGCTATTCTCTGTATACGGGCAGGATACAAGCATCAGGATTTTTGAAGGTTCGTGGCTAGGGCGGATTTCTGTCAACTCATTATCCCTAAGAATAGTATTTAATCTTTCTGTGACCGGAAGGGATTCTCTGATTGCAGCAATGGACAGTCCCGATCAGGGAGCAAAGAATATAAGGCTAGGGCCGGTTACCGCAGAAGGAAACAAAATCAAAATTTCCGCAGGTGCCCTTCTTGCAGAGTATAACGGTTTCCTCAAAAATGACACGCTGATTGAAGGTACATGGACTCAGGCAGGCAGAGAATTTCCTCTTGATCTTAAAAAGCTTTCAGGAAGTTTTACTATAAATAGACCGCAGGAACCAAAACCTCCATTTCCCTATAAAACTGAAGAAGTAAAATTTAAGAACAGCTTACATAACATTAATATTGCCGGCACCCTGACTATGCCGGAAGGGAAAGGTCCTTTCCCTGCTGTTATTCTTGTTACCGGCTCAGGAGCCCAGAACAGGGATGAAGAGATAATGGGACATAAGCCTTTTATGGTAATAGCTGATTATCTGACAAGAAACGGCATCGCGGTACTGAGATATGACGACAGGGGAGTTGGAGGGTCAGAAGGCAACTATGCTGAAGCTACCTCGGCTGACCTTGCACAGGATGCTATTGCTTCATTTAATTACCTTAATGAAAGACCTGAAATAATGAAAGAAATGACAGGCATTGCAGGTCACAGCGAAGGAGGGTTAATTGCCGCAATAGCGGCCTCTTCAGAAAAGAGAGTCGCTTTTGTAATTTCCATCGCCGGAACCGGAGTAACAGGAGAAGAAGTGCTTCACCGCCAGAATCGTGATATCAGCAGCGTTGCAAGCATGACTCCTGAACAGATTGAGGACAATATTTCCATAAATAAAAAATTATTTGCAGTCCTGAAAAAAGAAAAAGACAACCAGAAGGCTGAACAAAAGATTGAGGCTGTCTACCGGAGAATCCTGAATAAATCGGGAATTTCAAATGAGGAAGAGATTGAAAAGAACCTTAATCAGCTAAAAGCATCATTTCCAAAAACAACCTATAACTGGCTGAGATATTTCATTATGACCGATCCGGCACTATTCTGGAAAAAGGTAAAGTGCCCGGTATTGGCTATTAACGGTGAAAAAGATCTTCAGGTTTCTGCAGACATGAACCTGCCGGCAATTGAGAAGGCTCTGAAAAAAGGCGGGAATAATGCAGTGACGACAATCAAAATTCCAGGACTCAACCATCTGTTCCAGACATCCAGGACAGGTGCCCCTTCAGAATATGGAGAGATTGAGGAGACGTTCTCACCGGAAGCATTAAGAATAATTAAGGACTGGATTGCTGACCTCGTGAAATCTCAGCCAGCTTTTTAAGAATAATTCTGCCCCTTGCCTTAATGCCTGCAGATCCTTCTCCTTTAATCATATTTACTGATACTGCAAGCTCGTTGGCCAGATCAGGATACAGAACGGCAAGCTTATAAATTATTTCCATCGAGTATGCTTTAACAGCAATTGCGGAGGTGCCTGAATTGAGGGCTTTAAAACAATGATCGGCAATCAACCCCTGATGATTCTGGTCAAGACTTCCTATATCCAGCAAAGTCAAAATTCTCAGGAAAGACCGTTCAACACTTTCATTGTCTGTCTGAAGAATTGTCTTCACAATAACCTTGCTCCAGGGTATCAAAGTTTCAGATGCCCTGTCGCACAATTTTGAGAGAGCCCATGAGGCACGGAAGGCAAGTTTCCTGTCACTGCTTCCCGAATATTCAAAAAGCCTGCTCAGTATTTCAGGATTTTCAGCGGCTGACAAGGCCATAAAATCGACTTCTTCAACACTCATCATTCTGTTTATTACTTCCTGGAGATCAGAGTCTGTCTGTTCCTCGGATTTTGAATCTTCCTGTGCCGGATCCTGATCTGTTAATTTATTAACAGATGAGGTATACTTCCCGGCCACAATAACATCAGCTTCACAAAAGTCAATACCGACAAGTTCATTTTCCTGAATCCATTTGTAATCATTGTGCTCATTCAGAACAGGAGAAAGATCAAGGGTATCACAGATAAAAGGCAAAAGTCTTACTTGCTTGTACCCATAATCATACTCAACCGATTCAAGTCTGCCCGAAATAATGATGTCCATATTCAGTTCCTCATCAATCTCCCTTATAATACAGTCTTCAGGAGTCTCTCCCTTTTTAACCTTTCCGCCAGGGAATTCCCATTTAAACGGGTGATCTCCGTACCCTCCCCTCTGGACAATCAGAATCCTTCCTTCTTCATCCCTGATTATGGCACAAGTTACATCCATAAACTATTTGTTTTCTATAAGATCCTGGTAAAGTGGAATATACATTAAAAATTCAAATTCATTTTTTTCAAAATCAGTAATTTTTACAGCATAATGAGTAAGTCCGTTGGTAATAACAAGGTATGGAACCCTGAAAACCCTGTTGTAGTCAACTACCTGGTCGGATATTCTGTCTTCAGATAAGTCTGTTTCCGGTGATTTACACTCTACTATCATTACAGGCTCACCTGACCTGTTGTATATGAGTATATCCGCCTTTCTTCTCATCCTGTTGAAAGTGAAACTGACCTCGACAGCAATTAATCCTGCAGGATAATGCCCCTCACTCACAAGATAACGGATAAAATTCTGTCTTACCCATTCTTCAGGAGTCAGCCTTACAAACTTTTTCCTCAATGTGTCGAGGATGTATTTCTTGCTTTCTCTTTCAACAATGGTAAATGAATATTCCGGCAGGTTTAATTCTTTCAAGTTAGTTTTGTATTTTTGAGGTTGCTAATCTTATGCCGGTTGAAGTTCCCTTTTGGCAAACTTAGTGAATTATGATTTATCATATTATGCTCCGGCCGAGGAATAATTACAAACAGATATCACAACCGGATCACAGGAAAATGAAACATTAAAACAAACATTAAGGAAAGCATATATCTGTAATGAAAACCAAAGAGGAAATTGTAAGGAACTGGCTGCCGAGGTACACTGGGAAGAAGCTAGAGACTTTCGGGAAGTATTTTCTTCTTACCAACTATATGTATTATGTTGAGCTTTTTGCCAAATGGCATGATGTGGCGGTGGAAGGCAAGGACAAAAATATGCCGAGCGCGACATGTGACGGTATCACTATCATAAATTTTGGCATGGGAAGCCCGAACGCTGCAACTGTGATGGACCTTCTCAGCGCTGTAAGCCCGAAGGCAGTATTGTTCCTTGGCAAATGCGGCGGACTGAAGAAGAAAAATAAGCTGGGCGATCTGATATTACCCATTGCTGCCATCAGAAGTGACGGTACTTCAAACGACTACCTGCCCGAAGAGGTGCCTGCACTTCCTGCTTTCAAGCTTCAAAGTGCAATTTCGGCCTCAATAACCAAACATCAGAGGGAATACTGGACAGGAACCGTCTATACTACCAACAGAAGAGTCTGGGAATATGACGACAGGTTTAAAAAGTATCTCGTCAAAACAAGAGCAATGGCAATCGACATGGAGACTGCTACCATCTTCACCGTGGGATTTGCAAATGAAATACCAACAGGCGCCCTGCTTCTGGTTTCCGACCAGCCTATGATATCTACAGGGATTAAAACTGAAGAATCAGACAGGATGGTAACCGACAAGTTTGTAGAGATGCATCTCAGGATCGGAGTCGATGCTCTGAGAGAAATTAAAGAAAACGGAATATCTGTGAAACATCTAAGGTTTTAGCATGAAACTTGACTATGAAGATATAATCTCCGATCTTAAGAAAAGGATTTTTAAACCGGTCTATTTCCTTGCTGGTGAAGAGCCTTATTATATAGATCTGATCACAGATTATATTGAGGAGAAGGTTCTGACAGAAACG
>JABUEV010000327.1 GCA_013314865.1 Bacteroidales bacterium
AGTGGCAAATGCTGGTGCCGGGGGCAATGAATGTGACCTTAACTTCAGATTCAGTGCTGTTCCAAGTATAGGAACAGGACTATGGACATTGACGTCTGGCCCTGGTACAGCTGTATTTACTCCCAATGCCGCTACTTATAATGCAACTGTAACAGTGTCTGCATATGGAACATATGTATTTACATGGACCGAGACAAACAATAATTGCACAAGCAGTGCCCCGGTTACTGTCAATTTTTACCAGCAGCCTGTAGCTAATGCAGGTACAGGTGGAAATAACTGCGGACCGGATTTTAACCTTAAGGCAGTACCAAGTGTTGGCACCGGAACCTGGACCAGAGTCAGCGGTCCCGGAACAGCAACTTTCAGTCCGAATGCAAATTCTCCCACTGCAAAAGTGACAGTTTCAGCCTACGGAACATATGTTTTCAGGTGGACTGAAGTAAACGGAACCTGTACCAGTAGTTCTACTGTATCTGTAACATTTATTCAACAACCTTCTGCTGATGCCGGGAATGGCGGAGATGAATGTGATAAGGATTTTCAGCTTAATGCAAAACCAAACGGTGGTACAGGAACATGGAGCAAAATTAGTGGACCTGGCGATGTAACATTTACTCCAAATGCAAGCACATATAATGCAAAAGTTACTGTCACTCAGTTTGGTGAATATGATTTTGCATGGACCGAAACCAATAGTACCTGCACATCATCAGATATTATTAGGGTTACATTCCATGACAAGCCAGCAATTAGTGCAGGTGAAGATGTTCCGGCATGTGAACAGGGAAGTGTTCAGTTGAGGGCTACAGGCGAGGGAACAGGGGGTACTTACTTATGGAGCCCGGCTAATTTGCTTAATAATCCTAATATTGCGAATCCTATAGCATCTCCCTTGGTTACAACAGTCTTTACCGTTACTTACACTGATCAGTTCGGTTGTTCAAATTCTGATCGGGTTACTGTGGAGGTCAGAAAAAGACCGGTTGCCAAAGCCGGCCCTGACCAGACTCTGGATTACATTTTCGAAACCGATATGGAAGCGGTACTCGACTATGCTTATGAGATCGGTAAATGGACTGTTCTTGAAGGAACAGGTGAACTTGAAAATGAAAACAGCCCGACAACACATGTAAGTAACCTGTCACTAGGCAGGAACAGAATTTTATGGACAGTCACAAATGATGCCTGCCCTGCTGTTAATGATACTGTAAATATTATTGTTAATAACCTGGCAATTCCGACACTAATTACACCCAATCTTGACGGGAAGAACGACTTCTTTGTAATAAGGGGCATTGAAACCCTGGGTAAATGTGAACTGGTGATTTTTAATCGGTGGGGCGCCGAGGTATATAAGAACAGTGATTACGATAATAGCTGGGACGGTAAAGATGACAAAGGAAATGATCTGCCTCCGGAAACATATTTCTTCATTTTTAAGCCTGAAAAAAGCAGGGCTTTGAGCGGTTATATTGTCATACGCCGTTAAAATATATATGAGTAATGTTATTAAAATATCAGTCATTATTCTTTCATTCCTGCTGATAGATGCGGAATTGGGCGGGCAACCCAGATGGGTTAAAGGAACGCCATCTGTAGTGTCAACCGGGCAGTTTTCAATAACTGTTAATTATGGGATTGACAGGACCGGCACCGTATATTTTATTGTCTATAACTATGATAACAGAAGTAAATTGTCATCTTCCCAGGTAAGGTCCCTGGCTATTTCCGGTCCGTCAGGAAGCATTGTTGCAACAGCAGTATTGAGTGTTGGCTCCTCAAATATCAATCGAACTCTTCAGCATACTTTTATCGGGCTTGCTCCAAATCAGGTTCATACAATTTATGCAGTGGCAGCGAGTAGTCTTGGTATTCTTCAATCTTCATCGACAAGAATGACTGCTTCAACCCTGGCTTGTCCTTCCGCTAATGCAGGAAGAGGAGGGGAAGAGTGTGACCTGGATTTTAGATTTAATGCAGTTCCAGGACCATATCCTGGAATCTGGACGAAAACTGCAGGTCCGGGAGAGGCCACCTTTATTCCTGATGCCCGCACACCCGATGCAACTGTTGTGGTAACTGAATATGGGAGATATAGTTTCACGTGGACAATTGCTGAAAATTTGTGTTCAAACAGTGCGACTGTAGATGTCGTTTTTTACAGGAATCCGGATGCCAATGCAGGCGAGGGAGGCAATAGCTGCGGACTGCGTTTCAACCTTTCCGCAGTACCAAGCATAGGTAAAGGAACATGGTCAAGAGTCAGCGGTCCGGGTAACGCAACTTTTTCACCAGATAATCATTCCCCTTTGGCTGTGGTTAATGTATCCCAATACGGAACTTATATCTTTAGATGGAGGGAAGAAAACGGACCATGTTATGACGAAGCAACAGTTACTGTTACATTCGTGGAAGGAGTGATATCTGATGCTGGAGAGGGGGGAGACGAATGTGATAAAGACTTTCAGCTTAACGCTGTTCCAGGTCAGATACCAGGTGCCTGGACTAAAATAAGCGGTCCGGGCAATGTATCTTTTGCCCCCGGCCCTGACAGACCAAATGCAAGGGTTACCGTCACGGAGTATGGCGATTATGATTTTGCATGGACTATAAGTAACAATTATTGTTCCTCAACTGATATAATAAGAGTCTCGTTTCATGACGTACCCTTTATTGATGCGGGCGACGACAAAATAATGTGTATTGGTGACTCTGTGAGACTGTCGGCCTCAGGATCAGGTGCTTTTCAATGGTCTCCTGCTAACCTTTTGAATAATTACAGGATCCCTGACCCCTTTGCCTATCCCGGTGAGACCACACTATTTACAGTTACACTTACAGATCAGTATGGATGTCATAACTCAGACCAGGTGCGTGTGGAAGTCAGAAAAAAGCCGGTCGCGGATGCAGGCCCGGACAGAATCCTGGAAAATCAGCTTGAAACACTACTTAAAGCTACCCTTCAACAAAGTTATGAACATGGAGAATGGAGCATCCTTGAAGGTACAGGCAAATTCGATGACAGACAAGCAAGCACAACTACAATAAGAGAACTTGCATACGGTTCAAATATTATTTTGTGGACTGTGTCAAACGGCTATTGTCCGCAGTCAGTCGATACAGTTTTTATATTTGTCAGAGAGCTCAGTTATCCTACACTTATAACTCCCAATATGGATGGGAAAAATGACTTTTTTGTAATCAGGGGGCTATCATCAATGGGGAAAACTGAGCTTGTTGTTTTCAACAGATGGGGAATTCAGGTCTACAGGAACGAAGAATACGATAATTCCTGGAATGGTTTGGATGACAAATCTGATCCGCTTCCTGACGACACTTACTTCTTCATATTGAAATCCGGGGGTAGCATTCCCGTTAAAGGATATATAGTAATCAGAAGAAACTATGAAAAAGATTATTAAAATAGTTGTTTGTCTGTTGGTTCCGCTAAATCTATCCGGACAAATTACTCCATACACAAGTCAATATATTCTGAATCCGCTGACTATCAATCCTTCGTTGGCCGGCAGCAGAGGAGCCCTTAGTTTGTCTGCATTTTACAGGAAGCAATGGGTAGGTATACAGGGTTCCCCCGAAACCATGACTTTCTCAGCAGACGCTCCGTTTAATGACGAAAAAATAGGCCTCGGACTAATAATAGTAAACGATAAAATTGGAGTCACAAAAGAGACTGAGTTTAATACCAATTATTCATACAGAATCGCAACTGGGAATGGCGTTCTTTCTCTCGGGCTGGGGGCAGGAGTATTTGTTACTAATACAGCCTGGTCTGACCTGATAGTACTCGACCCCGGAGATGACCTGTACCTTGTGGATTCAAAAGTTTTTGTGATGCCAAACTTCAGCTTTGGCACTTATTTTACAGATAACAGATTTTTCGTCGGCTTTTCGATACCGAGATTAATAGGCTACAAATTTAATTATGACAAAAATAAATAT
>JABUEV010000328.1 GCA_013314865.1 Bacteroidales bacterium
TCTGTCTCTGCGGGGTCCAGATAGGGATTTTCAAACAATCCTGTCCTGAAGATTTTTTTCAGAAGTCTTACAGCCGACTCTTCAAATCTTTTCCTCATGAATTCCTCACCATGTTCTTTCACTCCCATGTCATATGCCTCGATTACCGGCCCCATCTGATTATTTCCGCCAAACTGGTCAACACCTGCCATTATTATTTTATAATGTCTTTCAGCAACCGTAAGATTTTCAGCTCCCCATGATTTCCCTTCAAATCCATAAACTGAACTTACATCACCCGTCACACCCCAGTCGGTGCAGATCACTCCATCGTAATTGTATTCGCCTCTGAGGAGGTCATTTATGATATACTTGCTATAGGCATTTCCCACATTCTCACCGTATTTCTGATCAATGTTAAAGGAGATGGTATAATAAGGCATTACTGCTGAGGCCATGCCGGTAGGTCCGTTCAGTTTGAAAGCACCTTCTGTAAATGGTTTGAGGTGATCTTTAAGATTGTTTCCAGGGTAAACTGCATAGGCGCCATAGCCAAAGTGTCCGTCGCGGCCACCCTCTTCAGGTCCGCCGCCAGGCCAGTGTTTTACCATAGCATTCACACTGTGATAACCCCATCCTCCGGCTATATGGGCCTCTCCTTCCGAAGTCTGGAATCCATCCACATAAGCCCTGGCCATATCTGCGGCAAGATCCGGATCCTCGCCCATTGTGCCGTCAAACCTTCCCCATCTGGGCTCGGTGGCCAGATCAATCTGAGGCGAAAGTGCTGTAGCTATTCCGAGTGCCCTGTATTCAATTGATGCTATCTCCCCGAACTTCTTCATTATTTCCGGATCGAAAGTTGCAGCAATACCAAGTGTCCCCGGCCACATCGATATTTTTCCACCGGCTCCGGCGTTGTATTCAGCATAGGAGTCGCTTCCGTGACGTGGGTCAGAACTTGTGTTGACCGGAATTCCAAGGCCTGTACCTTCAACAAGTGTCTGGGCATTATTGTTCCACTCTGCTGCTACAGCCGGGCTCTCCACAGATGTAATAAGGACATGACGCAGATTGTCATTTGTGAGAAATTCTTTCTGCTGATCCGACAAATCACTTGCTTTGGCTCCGCTCTCTTTAAAAGACTTCCCGTTGTATGTGCCGCCTCCAAAACCGCCGCGGCCTCCACCTGCAGGAATTGACTGGTGACTGCTGTAAAGCATCAGCCCGGCAATCTGTTCAACTGATATAAGTGAAGCCAGATTCTTTGCCCTTACATCGACAGGGAGTCTCCAGTCTTCATATTCATCCAGCTTCCCGTTCCTGTTAAGATCCTTGAAGGCAAGCCTGTCAACAGTCAGAATGCTGACACCGGATGAAGGTGAGTAACCCAGTGTCTGCCCGTCTTTGTTATGAATAAGCGTGTAGGCTCCTTTCTCTTCAGATGTCCATTTTTTACCGCATGCGGACACGATAAGTACAATAGAGATAACCGTAATCAGTCTTTTCATCTTTTTAATCAGTTACATTATTAATATTTTTAATTGTCTTACTATGCAGGTAATGCCTTTCTTGCTTCCCTGTCGGGGTCGTTTTTGACTTCGCATGTATCGTCAAGGATCATTGTTTCACCATTTTCGCTGGAATATTTTGGCCATGATGGCAATCCGCCGTTGTCAGGGTTACCGGTTTTCATGAACTGTACAAGTGCTCCGGACATTTTTTCGGATAGTCTCCTTGGCCTGGCACCTCCTCCCGTGTGAGTCAGCATGAGGTCAGTATTGTTAAACCAGAAACAGATGTCCACACAATGAAAAGCTCTCATCCGGTTGTCGAACAGAGGCGGCTGCCAGCAAAACCAGGCAACATATACCGGAGCAGGTTGTTTAACTTTTGCATCCGCCAGCGAAACTACACCCTGACGGTTGCCGTTTATCATCGACCATATTTCAACGGGTTTTTTATCAGGAAATGCGTTTGCATAAGCATCAACTATCTCGCCTGACTTTTCACCAAAACCTGCTCCAAAGCCGGCTCTCTCTCTGATTCTCTCTTTTACCTCATCAAAAGTTATATTTTCGAGGGAAGCGTCGGTGCGGCTGGGAGAAATTTCATTCATGGTAGAGCATATTATCATAGGTACATCAGCTGCAGTAGGGGCGGCCTCAGGAAAATATGGATGCTGGGGGAGTATTACTCCGTCAACTACAGGATTGAACCCTCGTCTTATTCCTCTTTCTGCAGGATCTGACTCCTGAGCAAGCTTTGCAGATGCCCTGTTGGCTATGTTAATGTACTCAAGCCATGGCATCGACTGCAGTTTTTCAATTTCCGAGGCTTTTATTCCGGCTTCTTTCAAAATATATTCACCAAGCCTTAGGGAATACTCATTATCCCCTGATTTAGTACCTGCCCCGCTTAGCACAACAGCCTTGTGAAAAAGACCTTTGGCTGATGGCATGGCCGTCAGGGTAGTAACTTTTGCACCACCTCCCGACTGCCCCATTATTGTCACATTCCCCGGGTCACCTCCAAAGTTTGCAATATTGTCGCGTACCCATTCAAGAGCCGCAACTATATCGAGCATGCCTACATTTCCTGAGTATGCGAATTTTTCTCCTGCTGCCGAAGCCAGGTTTGTGAAGCCCAGCGGACCAAGCCTGTGATTGATTGAAACAAAAACAACATCCCATTTCCTGCAAAAATTCTCACCGTTATATCCATCCTGCTCAATTCCGTTTCCATTGACAAATCCTCCTCCATGAAGCCAAAACAGAACAGGTCTCTTTTTCCCGTCATTAATTGCAGGGGTAAAAACATTCAGCCTCAGGCAATCCTCACTTACATCATCATAGTTCCAGTGATCGGCAAACGACTGGTAGAGATTGGCATATCTCTTCTCCATAATCTGGGGAGCAGAATTGCCCCACCAGACAGCCGGAAAAATGTCTTTCCATGGTTCGGGTTTCCGGGGCGGCATGAATCTGTTTGGACCTGAGGTGTCAGCTCCGTAAGGAATGCCAAGAAAATAGTAAATTCCCCTGAGAAGATATCCCTTTACCTTGCCATAAACAGTCTCAGCAAGGGCAATATTATCGCCAATGAATAGAATCTGGGGATCATCCTTTTCATTTCCTGATTTTTGTGATGTGCATCCTTGTGATACAACACCTGCAGTGCCAAGAGCCAGTCCGGTCGCTCCGGCCCCGACAGTCCTGATAAAATTTCGTCTGTTGGATTTCATAGTTGGATAATTTTGATTTTACAGGTCAAAGGGCTGTCTCAGCATCGCGCGAGAATCCGGATGACCTTGAGATTGCCTTTGTTTTATAATTGATTCAAAGATAATGAGTATATAAAAGAGTTAAGAGAATTAATTCTATTTTAGTTCAATTACCCCTGAAGCTTTCAATACTGCGGCGGCCTCTGCAGGGATTTTCCAGTTATTGTCAAATCTTCCCTGGATGATAACATTGTCGGGACTATCTTTAAAAAGAATAAAATCCTGAAAGTTTTTAAGCATATCAATTTTGGAATTCATAAAGTTATAGCCTGTCTGCTGGGTCTGCTTCTTGGGAGGAGTCCACCACGGAAGTCCTGAACTTATGAGTACATAACGGTTGTTTACAGGGTAAATATATAACAGACCATAGCCTGTGGTGCCTTCTTTCAGATGCATCGGCAGTCTGTCAGCCAACTTTGCAATTACATCATTTGTTCCTGAGGTTCCAAAAAGAACAAGATTGGAGTGCTGGTAGTCACTCTGCCGCAATTCCTTGTCTGATAAATATCTGGGGAATATCATTAACCTCCCCATCATACCTCTGTCTGCTGACCAGTCTGCTGCTGATGCGGCCTGGGCTCTCCGTGATGCAAGTTCATCCTGAGAAGGATTGCCTGCAGTACCGTAAACATACACATGGTTCCGGCTTACTGCTTCATTTATTGGACCTTCTGCTCCCGGTCCTTTGGCAACCA
>JABUEV010000329.1 GCA_013314865.1 Bacteroidales bacterium
TGACGTTATATGGGACCTGCATCAGGAAGAAAACAAGGCACTTGCTGAGAACAAGGAAAGAATCTGGCTCTATGTCTGCAGTGAAACTCTCACGGAAGATGGTGCCAGTGAAAAACTCAGGATAATGCGTCAGGCAGTACCTTACTGGGGCGGAGCTGGCAAAAATAAAACTCCCACCGGCCAGACAGGAACTACTGACCAGCCTCTTGGTGCAAAAGTCGGAGGGTACCCTGTAGAAATAGATCAGGTTGCAAAATATGGCAGAGGCATAGGCCGTCTTCGTCCTTCACCCTGGTACCAATATGACCTGTGGGATGACCCCAACGATCTCAGGCATAAGTACCCCAACTGGATGAGAATGCAGGACCTTGTTTATAATAACCCGGTTCTTAAGGCAATCGGCGACCCTTATTATGCACAACATCTCCAGTTGTATGATAGCCAGGGAGGCATTCTCTGCACCGATACAATAAGATCATGGTTTAACTGGCCTCACTATAAGCTTTTTGTAATCGATCCCACCGACAACACCCCTGATGGCGGATATGGCGACTGGTATGCATTCAGACTGGCTGATACTTATCTGCTCAGGGCAGAAGCCTATTGCTGGAAAGATGACCTTGTAAATGCTGCAAATGACGTCAATGCAGTCAGAACAAGGGCAGGATGTGCTCCATATGATCCATCAGAAATAAATATTGGCGTCATCCTTGACGAACGTGCTCGTGAGCTCTATTATGAAGAGCCACGTAAAACTGAACTTACCCGCGTGGCATTCATTTATGCCCAAACAGGCAAACAGTGCTATAACGGTAAAACCTACAGCATGGCAAATTTCTCAACCGATAACTTCTGGTACGACAGGGTGATAGAAAAGAATAAATTCTACAGGGAGAATGTAAGGGCTCCATTCTATAATTACAGGATAGCTCCCTACATTGTGCTGTGGCCTATACCCGCCTCTGCCATCAATGCAAACAGTCTTGGACATCTCAATCAGAATCCGGGTTACCCGGGTGCGGAAAACAACATACCGCCAAGAAAATGGGTTGACGGACCGGGAGAAGGAGAAATTGTTGAACAATAAATTTAAACAGACTTCAAAGAGGCTGATCAGTGGAAATGGCTAATAATTGCTATCATAGCTGCAATAACAGGTTAAACTGTTTATACTCCAAATTAAGTCTCGAATGGTTACACAAAAATCTGCTGATTCAGCCTCTTTTAGCCTAAAATTACTATCTTACCTGTCTGAAATTTAACATAATTCGATAAAATGAAAAGAAGAAGATTTATCTCTGATACAGCCAAAGCAGCAGCAGGAACTGTAATCATACCCACTATTGTTCCATCATCTGTCATCGGGAAAAATCCGCCCAGCGATATGATAAATATCGGACAGATAGGATTTGGCAGGATTGCAATGACGCATGACCTTGCTGAGACATTAAAATATGATGTTGCCAGGGTGGTGGCAGTAGCAGATTTCGATTCAAACCGTCTAGCAAAAGGGAAACAATTCATCGAAAACTATTACACCAAAAAAACAGGTAAATCAGATTACATAAACGTAAAAGCTTATGGTGATTACCATGAAATAATAGCTGACAAGAGTATTGATGCGGTTATCATATCCACGCCTGATCACTGGCATGCCCAGCCTGCGCTTGAAGCGGCACTGGCAGGCAAGGATATCTATCTGCAAAAGCCTACCTCACTGACGGTAACGGAAGGAAGACTGCTCAGTGACGTGGTCAGGAAGAAAGGTGTAATACTCCAGGTTGGCACACAACAGCGCTCATCAGCACAGTTCCGTGTGGCGGCAGAACTTGTGAGAAACGGCAGGATCGGAAAACTGCATACTGTCAAAATAGGTCTCCCTGGTGATCCATCGGGGCCTGATGCTCCTGAACAACCTGTTCCCAAGAACCTCAATTACGATGCATGGCTTGGTTCGACACCATATGTCTATTATACCGAAATGAGAGTGCATCCGCAGAACAGTATAACCGACAGACCGGGCTGGCTGAGGTGTGAACAGTTCGGAGCAGGCATGATAACCGGCTGGGGACAGCATCATTTCGATTCAGCTGCATGGGGCATGGATACTGAATTGACCGGACCCGTATCAGTGGAAGCTGTAGCCCAGTTCCCAAAATCTGGCCTTTGGGATGTTCATGGTGACTTCATGTCCAAAGCTGAGTACAGCAACGGCATAACAATGCTTACCAGCGGCGGCTATCCGAATGGCATCAGATATGAAGGGACTGAAGGCTGGATATTTGTCACAAGAGGAGCTTACCAGGCAACACCAAGCGATCCTGTACCGCAGGGGCAGGGACCAAAAGCACTTGAGGCAAGCGATCCCCGGATACTAACATCAGTTATAGGCCCCAACGAAATACATCTTTATGAAAGTAAAGAACAGCATGGCAACTGGCTCGATTGTATCAAATCGCGCAAGGAACCTATTTCTCCGGTCGAAATTGGTCACCGTGCATGCACAGTCTGCCTGATAATACATATTGCCATGAAGCTGGGAAGAAAACTTTCATGGGACCCGGTTAAGGAAAGGTTTATTAATGATGATGAAGCCAACAGCATGCTGTCACGCCCACAGCGCGCACCTTATGGCACCAATTATGTCAAAATAAGCTGAAATGAAGAGATTTTTCATCTGCACTTTTCTGGCAATCATCAGCCTGTTATCTGTTCCGGGTTTGAATGCGGCAAAAATAACCGCCGAAACTGTCGGGTCCAGAATTAATATTACCATAGACGGGAGGTTTTTTACCAGTTACATTTTCAGTCAGGATGAAAAATATCCATTCTTTTTCCCTGTAAACGGACCTGCCACCGGAGCTTCCGTCACTTCCATGAGGAATGGGGAGTACCCGCATCACAGCTCACTCTTTTTCGGCTGTGACATGGTTAATGGGGGCAACTACTGGCAGGAAGGACTCGAGAGGGGAAGAATCATTTCAGTCAATGCACGGATTCTCAAACAGGGTGGTGATACTGTCATTATCACTGATGAATGTATCTGGAGCCGTCCGGGAGCATTATCCCCTGTAAAAGATTCAAGAAAATATATAATCACCGCCCCTTCTCCGTTAAAATACCAGATAGATGTTGAAATAGTAATGGATATGCTGATGGATGTCAGGATTCTGAAGACAAACCATTCATTGTTCAGCGTAAGAATGGCTCCAGATCTTTCGGTAAAGAGCGGCGGAACCATGATAAACGCTGAAGGGATGAAAGGTGAAAAGGAAACATTCGGTAAGAATTCAGCATGGATGGATTACTACGGTAAAAGAGGAGAAACAACCGAAGGCATATGCATAATGCAGCATCCTTCAAATCCATGGTATCCTTCACCCTGGTTCACACGCGACTATGGATTTATGTCGCCCACTCCGATGTACTGGCCTGAAAACGGGAAAGATATATTCCTTAAACAGGGAAGCAGGCTTAAACTTCTTTACAGAGTAATTGTGCATTCCGGGAGTGTTTCAGATGCAGACATAAAAGGGGAATTTGAAAAATACAGAAATTTTTAACCTGGATTTAAAATCCTGGTTTATGTTCAGTAGTTAGTTAGCGCGGGTCAGGTATCCGCGCTAATTATTTCAGCACAAAGGCAATAAGTGATCTGCCATCTTTCGTTTCAGGATTTCAACCTCCTGTAAATACAATCCTTCATATCACAGAAATTGCAGGTATAAGGTCTTCTTTTAACATGTAATCCTGCTCCTATTATTCCGCTAACTGATTTTATTGGATCCATGAGAGCTGATTCTGTAAGTCGGATCTTACAGAAATTCCCGGGTAACAGGCTGAACAGTTTATGCTGTTCGGCAACATCCCAGCCGCAGTAGCCAGGGCTGAATCTGTTGGTTATATTGAGGCCTTCAGCCGCCAGTCTTCTTTCAAGATCTTCCTGCAT
>JABUEV010000330.1 GCA_013314865.1 Bacteroidales bacterium
TTGTAGTCTTTACCGGCCGTCCGCTTATCCTTACTTGGGAAGATGAGAATGTTCCGGCAATTCTTAACGCCTGGTTCCCTGGCTCCGAAGCAGGAACATCAATTGCAGCAATACTCTTCGGAGATGTAAATCCCAGCGGAAAACTGACCACCACCTTCCCGCGGAATGCCGGTCAGATGCCAATATTCTACAATCATAAAAATACAGGCCGCCCACACGGGGAAACTGAACCCTATGCCCGCTTCAGAAGCAACTATATTGACGTAATAAACGCACCTCTCTATCCATTCGGGTATGGCTTAAGCTATACCAGATTTGAATACGGCAATTTAACCCTCTCATCTCAGGAGATGAAGATGGACGGGAAAGTTACTGCAAAAGTGACTGTTACAAATTCAGGCCCTGTTGATGGAAAAGAAATAGTCCAGCTCTATATTCATGACGTTTTCAGCACATCAACCCGGCCTGTAAAAGAGCTTAAAGCATTTCAGAAGATTTTTCTCAAAGCCGGAGAGAGCAAGGAAGTCAGTTTTGAGCTTTCAGCCGAAGATCTGAAATACTACGATCATGATCTGATTTGGGTCTGTGAGCCTGGTGATTTTGAAATAATGATCGGACCAAACAGCCGTGATGTAAAAAAAGTCATGCTGACAGTAAAACAATGATTGACTCGTCATCAATGATCATTCAATCTCTTTAATTAAGTAATTTCAAACATCAACTGAAAGAAATACTATAATGTTGTCTGATTTGTTTACTTTTGGCTATCATACCGGAATAAAATATATATCTGTATTGTCATTATTATATTATAAGCATCTTCCGGGCGCTAAATAAAATATCAGCACCCTGATAATGAACCTGAAAAAATAAAACTAACATTAAGCTCAGACCTATGAAAATCCGCAGAAATATTTCTTATCTGTTACTGGTCTCCCTGATGACCGGATTGCTTGTATCATGCACAGGAAAATCAAATCAGAAGCCTCAACCTGCTATTGGATCAAGATCTGTTAACATTATTGAAAAAAGAGGTCTTAAGTTCAAAGATCTTAATAAGAATGGAAAGCTTGATATATACGAGGATTGGAGGCTTTCTGATGATGAGAGAATAGCTGACCTTGTAAGCCTGATGACACTTGAGGAGAAGGTCGGATTAATGTTCCACCCAAATATTGCTGTTCCGGCAGACGGAGTGGTAAAATATGATCTGACCGAGGAAGAAAAAGCTGCCATGGCTGCTGCAGCTGATGAGAGGTATACCGGGCCTGTCGGTCCGGGCGGTCAGACACCTCCGGGTGGCGGCATGGCAATGGGTCAGATGAGACGTACAGCCACTGCAAAGTCATACATTGAGGAAAAGCATTTCCGCAATATTCTCAATAATGGTGTGGCGCCCATAAGGGAATTTGCGACCTGGTCAAACAAGATGCAGGAAATTGCTGAAGCCACACGGCTGGGCATACCGATAATGTTTTCAACAGATCCCAGACACGGTGCCACGCTCGGAGCCCATGTAAGCGGTCAGCAATACTTTTCGCAGTGGCCGAGCAAAGAGGGACAGGTAGGCATTACATCATCGCGTGATACTGCCATCGTAAGGAAATTTGGTGAAGTGGTTGCTGAGGAGTACCGGGCTGTAGGCCTGCATATGATTCTCGGCCCGCAAATTGATGTTATGACAGAACCCAGATGGAGCCGCAATATGGGCTGTTTTTCGGAAGATGCAAATCTGACAGCCGAAATGCTTTCTGCTTTCATGGATGGAGCACAGGGGAAAAATGTTGGACCCCGTAAAATCCTGGTACATCTGAAACACTGGCCGGGAGCCGGTCCTCATAACGATGGCACCGGTCAATGGCTGGTTTATCCGGGCGACAATTTTGATTATCACCTGATACCATGGAAAAAAGGAATAGAAAAAGGTGCTCTTGCAGCCATGGGATATTATAGCGGAACTTTTTATGATTCATTGAATGTCAATTATTCGTACCACATGTCTACAGAGGTGTTGTACAACCAGCTTGGTTTTAAAGGTGCAATCTGCACCGACTGGGGAGTGGTAAGCCGCGGACCACTTAAGCCAAGCCTGCAGGGAAAAACAACTCTAAAAGATAATATGGAGATGATTATTAATGCAGGTGTTGACCAGATGGGAAGCGAAACAAACAACGACCTTGTAATTGAACTGGTCAGGGAAGGAAGAGTTACCGAAGAAAGAATAAACCAGGCAGCAAAGCGCATTCTTCAGTGGCATTTCAAACTCGGTCTGTTTGAAAATCCCTATGTGGATCCTGAAGCAGCTGTGAAAATAGTACGGAGTGATAAAAACCAGAAGCTGGGTTATCAGGCTCAATTAGAATCAATAGTCCTGCTGGTGAACGACGGAATCCTGCCTGCAAAAGAAGGCATTAAAATATATGTTGAAGGCATCGATAAAGAGACTGCAGCAAAATATGCCACTCTGGTTGATAGTCCAAAATCTGCTGATTTAATTATTGCAAGGATCACTACTGAAGAGGAAAGAAGCTTTCCGGGATTCGGTGGTGGAGCACCGGCACCAGGCGGTGCAGCAGGTTCAGCACGGAATACACAAAGACGCCAGACAAACCCTCAGCAAATGACAGCACAAAATAATCCCTTTGCACCCAGAGAAATAAACATAGAAGTCCCTAAGGCCAAATGGGATAATATAAAATCTCTTGCCAAAACAGGCAAGCCTGTAGTCGTTGCTTTTAACCCCACCGGTTCAAGCTGTGTTCTTCCATCTGACCTTAAGGAGGTGGCAAAGGCCACAATAATGATTTTTGATGCCCTGGATAACGCACTTCTTGATGTAATATTTGGAAAATTCAATCCGATAGGCAGGCTTCCTTTCGAAATACCTTCATCAATGGACGCAGTTAAAAAACAGCTTGAAGATGTGCCTTTCGATTCTGAAAATCCGGCATTTAAATTCGGAGACGGTTTGTCATATAACGAGTAACTTGAAGATAAGGTTAAGCAGTGCTGGTCAAAGAGAGGATCACTCCCAGGCAATTAAATCTTTAATTGGCATATAGTGAACATGGTTTATTAAAGGGTGCCTGAGAGTGATTGCTTCCTCTGAAGGACAGACCATGACACAGCATCCGCAGTACCAGCATTCTCCCGGAAATGCAACCACCGGGGACCCTCCCTTTTCATTGCCAGGCAGAAAAACATCCACCTGACAAATCTCTACACAGTTATTACATCCTGTGCATTTTTCATCATCAAAAAGTATTGGCTTTGATGCCGTTAATTATTCGATTTGTCCGGGAGGATAAATAAAAGTAATTTTGGTATGGCCCGATAAAGCATAGTTTAATGAAAACCTTTTTTTTGTTTCTTCTTCTGCCGTTAGTAAGCAATCTACTTTATGCTCAGTATGAGAAAATGCTTTTCAACGGCGTATCGCTAGATAATTGGGAGGTTTTAGATTATGAAGGACACGGGAAAGTCACTGTCAGGGACAGTTCAATAATAATCAACAAAGGTAAATATGTTTCAGGCATAAGGTGGATTAAAGAATTTCCGGTAACGAATTATGAGGTCACACTTGAAGCAAAACGCATTGAGGGAAATGATTTTTTCTGTGCAATTACCTTTCCGGTGAAAGATTCATTTTTAACCCTTGTGCTGGGCGGCTGGGGAGGAGCTGTTTGCGGGCTCAGCTGTATCGACGGGTATGATGCTGCCAACAATTTTACTGGAAAAGTCTTTTATTTTGGCACTGACAAATGGTGGCCGGTGCGTCTGAGAGTGACGGAACAAAAGATTGAAGCATGGATACAGCAGGAACAAATTATTGATTTTACTATTGGCAATTACATGCTGTCTCTCAGGATGGAGATGGACTCCACTGTGCCCTTTGGAATTACAACCTGGAAAACGACAGGAGCGG
>JABUEV010000331.1 GCA_013314865.1 Bacteroidales bacterium
TTCAGGGAATTGTCGGAAAAGTACAAGGTGAAGATTATTGCCACGAATGATGTCCATTTTCTTGATTCAGAGGATGCCGGAGCTCACGATCGCCTTATCTGCATCAATACTGCCAAAGATATAGATGACCCTGACAGGTTACGATATACAAGACAGGAATACCTGAAAAGCGAGGAAGAGATGCGGGCGATTTTTTCAGATATTCCTGAAGCTATAGATAATGTGTCAGAGCTTGTATCAAAAGTTGAAAAATACAAGCTTGATCATGATCCGGTAATGCCGGAATTTGAACTCCCGGCTGGTTATACAGACAAGGATCAGTATCTGAGGTATCTTACCTGGGAGGGTGCAAAAGAAAGATGGGGAACTCTTACTGATGAGCAAAAGGAGCGAATAGAATATGAGCTTGATACGATATCCAAAATGGGATTTCCCGGTTACTTTCTTATCGTACAGGATTTCCTTCGTGCAGCAAGGGAGATGGGTGTGTCAGTTGGTCCGGGAAGAGGCTCAGCCGCAGGTTCAGCAGTAGCTTATTGCCTGAAAATAACGGACATCGATCCCCTTAAATACGGGCTTCTCTTCGAACGCTTTCTTAATCCCGACAGAATTTCATTGCCTGACATTGACATTGATTTTGACGAGGACGGAAGGGAAGATGTACTAAAATATGTAGTCAACAAGTACGGCAGGGATAAAGTTGCTCACATCATTACCTTCGGAACCATGGCTGCCAAGATGGCTATCCGCGATGTGGCAAGAGTCCAGAAACTGCCATTGCCCGATGCCGACAGGCTGGCAAAAATGGTGCCTGAACGACCCGGTATCACACTCTCTACCGCTTACAGTGAAATACCTGAACTTGCCAAAGAAAAAGAGTCCCCTAACAAGCTTATAGCCCAGACCCTCAGGTATGCAGAGGTTCTGGAAGGATCTATACGCCAGACAGGGGTTCATGCCTGCGGAGTTATCATAGGCAAGGATTCTCTCGATAACTATATCCCGCTTTGCACAGCCAAGGATACAGATTTGTATGTAACACAGTACGATGGCAGTCAGGTGGAATCAGTCGGACTTCTAAAAATGGATTTCCTCGGGCTCAAGACCCTGTCAATTATCAAGGATGCAATTGAAAATATCAGGAAATCAAAGGGAGTTGATATTGACCTTAACAGCCTTCCTCTCGACGATAAAAAAACTTTTGAACTTTTCAGCAGGGGTGAAACAACCGGCATATTCCAGTTTGAATCACCCGGAATGAAAAGATACCTGAGAGAACTCAGGCCTAACCGGTTTGAGGACCTTATAGCAATGAATGCTCTTTACCGCCCCGGACCAATGGAATACATCAGGATGTTCATTAAAAGGAAGCACGGTGAAGAACCCATAACATACACCCTTCCGGTGATGGAAAAATACCTGAGCGATACATATGGAATCACTGTTTACCAGGAACAGGTAATGCTTCTTTCACAGGAACTGGCCGGATTTACCAAAGGAGAAGCTGACGCCCTGAGAAAAGCAATGGGGAAAAAGAAGAAATCCATAATGGATGAGATGAAATTCAAATTCATTGAAGGATGCAGAAAAAAAGGATATGATGAGAATACAGTGAACCAGATATGGCTCGACTGGGAATCGTTTGCTCATTATGCATTCAATAAATCACACTCCACATGCTATGCCCTCATTGCTTTCCAGACAGGTTATCTGAAGGCTCACTATCCTGCAGAATACATGGCTGCGGTTCTTAGCAGAAACATAAACGACATAAAAAAAATTACCAGTTTCATGGACGAGACCCGCAGAATGGGTATAGAAGTCCTTGGCCCTGATGTGAACGAGAGCCATGTCAAATTCACTGTAAACAAGGACGGCAATATCCGGTTCGGGCTCGGTGCCATTAAAGGAGTAGGTGAAAGTGCAGTCATTCAACTGATTGAAGAACGTGAAAAAAACGGCCTCTTTAAGAATATCTATGATCTGGTCGAACGTGTCAACCTGAATGCTCTTAATAAAAAAACACTCGAGCCAATGGCTGTGGCAGGAGCATTCGATTGCTTCCCTGAGATTTCCAGAGCCAGATATTTTTCACTTGACACCAAAGGAATTAGCTTTATTGAAAGTCTGATACGTTATGGCAACAATGCCAAAACAGTCAGGAACTCCAGCAAAATGACCCTTTTCGGCGAAGCCGGAGGATTTGAGATACAAAGGCCTGAACCTGTTGAGTGCCCCGACTGGCCTAAACTTGAAAAACTTAACCGCGAAAAAGAGGTGATAGGTATCTACCTCTCTTCACACCCCCTCGACGACTTCAGACTTGAAATAAACACCTTTACAAATGCTACCCTTGCCGATCTCCAAAACCTCAGAGAATGGCTAAATACGGAAGTAACGGTTGCAGGTATTGTAACTGATACAAAGAACGGTATTGGAAAAAACGGAAAACCCTACGGATCTATAACCCTCCAGGACTATACCGACTCATTCAGGTTTGTTCTGTTTGACAAGGATTATGTGGAATTCAGCAAATACTTTTTTACAGGTTACTATCTTCTTGTAAGCGGGAAAGTTCAGAAACGCCGCTATAATGAGGAGGAACTTGAATTCAGCATAAAATCCATTAACCTTCTGTCAAGTGTTAAGGATGAACTGATTAAATCAATCACTCTTAAAATAGATCCGGCAAATATCAGCCATGAAATGATAAATGAACTAATGGAACTGGTCAGGGAAAACAAAGGGGAAACAGAGCTTAAATTCTTCTTTTATGATCCCGCTGATAAGATTTCTCTTCCGATGTTTTCAAGAACTTTCAAGGTAAGGCTGAACAATGAATTTATTTCATACCTCGATGATCATCCGGCTATAGATTATAAAGTTAATTAGCTATATTTACGGTCGTCACTGATTACAAATAAATACATAATAGTATGGCTTTAGAAGTTAATGATGATAATTTTGAAGAAGTTGTACTGAAATCCGATAAGCCTGTTATTGTTGATTTCTGGGCGGAATGGTGCGGACCCTGCAGGATGGTTGCTCCAATCATGGACGAGATATCCAGGGAATATGCCGGCAGAGTTGTTGTTGCCAAGTGTGATGTTGACAACAGTCCTGTTATGACTGCAAAATTCGGAATAAGAAATATTCCTACAGTACTTTACTTCAAGGACGGAAAGGTGGCTGACAAACAGGTGGGCGCAGTTCAGAAAAATATATTCCTGAACAAACTGAATGCACTTCTCTGAAGACTCATTGCAGATCCGGGCCGGTCTACAAATGTTTACGACGGATATTTATTCTGTTTTATGACTGTTTGCGTATTTGCGGCTTCGAGCAGCAGAATAGACAAAAGGTATGCCAATCATGCCTCTGAGCTTGGTGCTCTTTTTGCCAGGGCTAAAATGAACGTCATCTACGGCGGTGGTGGAATCGGTCTGATGGGAATTCTTGCTGATGCCGTACTGGCCAACGGAGGTGATATTACAGGCGTAATTCCGTCATTCATGAATGATGAAGGGTGGGGTCATCCCCGGGTAAGTGAAATGATTATCACTTCCGATATGGGAGAAAGGAAGAAAAACATGTTTGCCAAGGCTGATGCAGTGGTGGCATTGCCCGGAGGTATCGGCACTCTGGAGGAGCTGACAGAAGCAATCACGCTTAAGCAGCTTGGCCTTTTCCGCGGCCCGATTGTGATCCTTAACACTTTGAATTTCTATAACTCATTTATCGGATTCCTGGAACATATGATTAAAGGTAATTTCCTGAGGAAGGAACACAGGGGAATATGGGAGGTGGCTTCAACGCCTGGGGAAGTTTTGACAGCCCTGACAAATAACAAATCATGGATTGACGACCCGAGACGCATTGCCAAAATCTGAGGATGAC
>JABUEV010000332.1 GCA_013314865.1 Bacteroidales bacterium
GACGAAGGCCTGTGATGTCTATCTTGATATCTTTATCAGGGACAAATCCCGAGAGTTTTATCATTTGTGTTGCCAGATCGTAAATTTTTATCTGCTCGCCCATGTCAAAAACAAATATTTCACCGCCCTGTCCCATAAATGCTGCCTCAAGTACAAGCTGACAGGCTTCCGGAATGGTCATGAAAAACCGGGTTATATCCGGGTGTGTCACTGTCACAGGTCCGCCGCTCTCTATCTGCTTCCTGAATAGCGGAATGACAGAACCATTCGACCCAAGTACATTTCCAAACCTTGTTATGACAAACTGTGTGCTGATATCCTTCCTGTGCGAAAGTGACTGCACAAAAAGTTCGCAGAGCCTCTTGGTGGTGCCCATTACATTTGTGGGATTAACTGCCTTGTCGGAAGATATCATGATGAATTTCTTCACCCCGTATTGCACTGCCAGTTCGGCAACACATTTGGTGCCTCCTACATTCACCCTCACAGCTTCATGAGGATTCTCCTCCATCAGCGGCACATGCTTGTAGGCAGCGGCATGGAATACTATATCCGGACGGTATTCTTCAAATATCTTCTCCATCTTTCTTCTTCGCGTCACATCGGCAATAATCACTTTTGCAGGTATACCGGGGAACTCTTTTTCAAGCTCATATTTCAGGTAATACACAGGCGTTTCGGCCTGGTCGACAAGAATCATGGTAACAGATCTGAACTTAGCAAGCTGACGCACTATCTCTGATCCAATAGACCCGGCGGCACCTGTAACCATCACCTTCATGCCGTCAAGCCCCTTTTGTATCCTGCCTGTGTTAAGTTCAATAGGGTTTCTTCCCAGAAGATCCTCTGCCTTTACCCTCTGCAGTTGCCTGAGGTCAAGCTTGCCCTGCAGCCAGTTCTGCATATCGGGTACCTCAAGCACTTCCAGTCCAAGGTCAAGCCCCATCTTTATAACCTCCGACTTCCTTTTTGCCGGTATTTTATTAATGGCTATTATCAGAGTCTTTATATTTTCCCTCTCAACAAGCTTTGTTGTGAATCCTGCAGGCGACCATACCGGATGACCGTTAACCGACTTTCCCCACATCTTCCTTGCATCATCAATGAATCCTTTGATGGCAAGATTGCTTTCATGGTCGTTTGAGATGATCTTCTCTGTGATAACACCCATTCCGCCTGCCCCGAAAATAATCACATTCTTTTTCTCCCTGTTATGCCGGCTTACAGATTCGAACGAAAGCTTTATCAGTACTCTTATCAGCGAGTGGATGACCGTTACAAGGATGAAATGAATGATGAGTATTGAATAGGGAATAACGAAGAATTTGTTCCAGCCAAGTTCCCTGCCGGTGAGGGATATAATGAAAAGAAGGGAAAAAGCGCTGATGTTTGCTGTGAAGAGCCTGGTTATGTCATTAATAGTTGTATGCCGTATCAGTCCGGCATAGGCCCTGAAAAGATAGTTTGCCAGTCCGTAAGTCGCCATCGCCAGGTAAGCCTGCCGTAATACTTCATGAAATATTATTGCCCGGGTGTCAAAGTTAAATCTGAGCAGGCATGCAGCGAAGAAGGCCAGGAGAATTACCGAAATGTCAATGATGAAAACAAGCCACCGGGGCAGGGAGTACTTTTTATAAATTTTCATGCTGAGGCTTCTGAGTTGCATCAGCAGTTTCTTACTAAGTTTAAACATTTCATTTAAAATTAGTGCACCACTTCCCCGTTCCCCCTTTTTAGTGCTGCAGCTTTTGTTAAAATAACTTTCTTTAAGTTTCCAGCGTTTAAATATTTGATTCACATCTTTTCCGATGCCTTTTGGAATGATTTATTAATATAAACCTTCCTTTAAAAGAACAACTTCATGTGCAAATATAGTATTTTCTAAATTTAATGGTAAAAATTATGAAAAAAAATTTAGAATTTTTATCAAAATATCAGTTTTTCTTACGATCCTGTTCTCATTCACCTTCTGACCCGCTACAGATGATTAATAGTTTCAACTCTCGCACTCATTCTCACTCTCACTCTCACTCTCACTCTCTTTAACAGGGGGAGTTAATTCAGTCAGGAAACATTTATCACCTTATCAAACCAGGGCAGGAGTGAGGTGCGGTGGGTTACAAACAGTATCGTCATCTTGTTTTTCAGCCGGCTGATGACATCCATTATAATTGCCTCGTTTTCTACATCGAGCGATGAAGTTGCCTCATCAAGCAGAAGCAATCCCGGCTTTCTTAGAAGCACCCTTGCCAGCGCCAGCCGCTGGCATTCACCGCCGGAAAAACTGAACTGGTAATTCACAATATATGCATCCAGCCCTTTGCGGTACCTCTTTGCCAGGTGGACTGCATTTACCTGCTCAAGCACACTCCATATCTCGCTGTCGCTGACCCGATCCCTGCTGTCCCATACCAGGTTTTCCCTAAGCGTTCCGTCAATGAAGAATGGATCCTGAGGCAGATACCCTATGCCCTGTTTCCATGCGTGAAGGACATCATCGTCAAGCACCCTGCCGTCAACCAGTATCTTTCCGGCCGCCGGCTTCTGCAATCCGGCAATGATGTCTATGAGAGTTGTCTTTCCGCGCCCCGACTCGCCTATGATGCCTGTGATGCTGTGTGCCTTAATGATGCACGAAAAGTCCCGGAACAACTGTTCCCCGTCGGGATATGCAAAACTGATATTCTCAATGCGAATCTCATTCTCCGGGACAAGCCTTTCCTTCAGACTAACCTTTGCAAACTGCCCGTCGGGGAATTCGCTGTCAAGCTTCAGCACCAGCTTTACGGAAGCCACATTCGACATCAGCATGTTTACATCGGTGTTGATGCCTGTGAACTGCGGAAAAATACGTGAGAAAAGGAGAATAAGGATAAAGAATGAAGTGATCGGCACAGAGCCTGATTTGTAGCCTGCATATATCACCAGCACAAGCACCAGTATTCCTGCTATGCGGTAAATAAGCTGGGGAAGCGACCAGTTCTTCTGCATCCTGTATTCAAGGTCAAGAAGTGAAGTGCTGGCTTCGTCAAACTTGTTGTAATAGAAATCCTCCGAACTATGTACCTTGGCAATCTTGACTGTCTGCCAGAAGTCATCAATATATTTCAGTAGTCTGTTGTAAGAATCGACAAAACCCTCTCCCAGTCTCAGAGCTTTAAAAAGGAATCTTCTGAGAATGAAGAACAGCACGATGCCGGTGAAGGCAATCAGAAGGGTGAATTTTGCAGAAACAAGGAGGGCATATCCAAGGTACGAAATAGTCATTATGAGTGTTGTAACCAGTCTCAGGTAGAAGTAGTAGTAGTTTGCCAGGTTGGGCACTTCGCGTGTCAGCACTTGCAGGTGGTTTGTTTTGCTCCGGCTGTTGAGCGATGACCAGTCGGCCGAGATAATCTTTCTGAAAAGCCTGCGTCTGAGCTGGTAAATGAATGTCTGCTGGTATCCTGCGTCCAGAATTGACTTCCAGTATTGAAGGAAAGCTCCCAGAGTCAGGAGAAGTACATATATTATTAATATGTTTTCAATGTTGAGGATTATGCCGGTTTTTTCTGCAAGATTCCGGAAGAAAAGGGCAATGCCCTGTACTTCAGACTCAGCACCGACGTTAAGAAGCTGAAGAAGAGGTATCAGCAGGACGATAGAAAACCCGGAGTTGACTCCCTGCAGGAGGGTGAGAATAAATATCAGAGCCAGCTTTCCCGGGCGGTGGGAGAGGAGCAGGCGGAAAGTGGCGAGGATGAAGGGTAGGTGGTTCAAGGATTTAAGATTCAAAAATTCCATAATTCCAGGATTCAAAATCTACAAATCAATCTGGCAATAATGTTAAAGCATTTATTAATACCTCGTAGAGGTATTCTGTTTGTAGAAAAAAGGTCAACAAATAGATAC
>JABUEV010000333.1 GCA_013314865.1 Bacteroidales bacterium
ATAGAGAGCGGCGGACCTGTGACAGTGACACACCCGGATATAACCCGGTTTTTCATGACCATTCGGGAAGCCTGTCAGCTTGTACTTGAGGCAGCATTTATGGGACAGAGCGGTGAAATATTTGTTTTTGACATGGGCGAGCAGATAAAAATTTACGATCTGGCAACACAAATGATAAAACTCTCGGGATTTGTCCCTGATAAAGATATCAAGATAGACATCACAGGCCTTCGTCCCGGGGAAAAGCTTTACAAGGAACTTCTTTCATTTAACGAGATAACGCTTCCCACACATCATCCGAAGATCATGATTGCACGCAACGGCGTGCCTGAAAACCATCTGCTCGAAAGCCAGATAAATGATCTTCTCAGTTCACTCTATGATCTTTCCCACGAGGAGGTTCTTACCTCATTGCGTGAGATGGTTCCGGAATTCTCAGGAGCCGAGACGGAGGGATAGAAATTCCAAGATTGGCTTCGCCGGGCTCACCCGAAATTATAAGTCTTGCAGTCCTGCAGTCGTGAGGTCATGCAGTCATACTGCCCTCTAGATTAGCACTAAGGCTTCATACAATTATTTGGCAGGAAACAGTGTAACTCCGTGAAAAACTCCGTGTTGTGCCGCAGGCACACCGTGGTTTTTAGTCTTGGGGTCTTGCAGTCTTGCAGTCAGACCTGACATGATCATTCATTGATTCAATAGGAAATTTGGTTAAACAATTTTCAGACATAATGATGAAACCGCTCCGCGGTTTTGAAACATATTTTTTCTCCTGTTTTCTATTATTGATGTAACCGCTCCGCGATTCAGGGAAAATTCTATCGGAATATTAATACCCGACTGCACGACCGTCCCGACGCTTCGGTCGGGATTTCGTCCTGCTTCGCAGTCCTCAACAAGACTGTCCCGACGCTAAGGTCAGGCCTGCCCTGACAAACGAAGTTTCGTCAGCGGCCTGCCCTGACAAGCGAAGTTTCGTCAGCGGCCTGCCCTGACAAACGAAGTTTCGTCAGCGGCCTGCCCTGACAAACGAAGTTTCGTCAGCGGCCTGCCCTGACAAACGAAGTTTCGTCAGGGGATCTTCGTCCGCAAAGCGGGACTTCGACAGGACCGCAGGACCGCAAGACTGCAAGACTGCAAGACTAAAACACATTCGTTTTTGATTGTTTTTAAAAAAAATATATATTTATATTCGAAAAACCTGAAACTAAAATAACTGTAAATCATCATGACAATGAAAAGCATCAATGCCGCTCAAACCTTTCTGAAAATTATTGCTCCGGTGGTTATGTTAATATTATTCCTTATAACCGGATGCAAGCAAGAGGAGCTTGAGAACCAGATAATGTTACTTAACCAGCAGAATCTGCTTCTCGGAAATGAAAAAGATTCTCTGTTTAAGATCATTGAAGCAAAAAAGGCTGAGTTTGATACTCTAACAGCGCATTACAATACATTGAGCGAAGAGAACAAGGCGCTTCTCGGCAGGCTCAAATCGTTGCAGGCAGGATATAATTCAAGAGGCGCCGAGTTAAAGAAAGCCGCTGAGGAAAAGGTTGTCCTGACACAGACAATTGAAAAGCAGAACACAAGGTACGATTCACTTCATAATGTGGTAGTTACACTACAGTCAAATATAGCAGACCTCAACAATAAGCTATCTGAATCAGAAGTCAAATCAACATATCTGACACAGGAGCTTAAGGAAAAACAGACCCGGATAGCGGCTGACTCTATTGCTGAAGTTGAAAGGCTCAGCAGGCCGAAGGAAAACGGATTTGTTGACATAGTTGAGATTGCAGGAGGATTTGGTTTAAGTGAAACCAACCAGGATTACGCAGAACGGGTGATAACACTGAATAACATTTTTGGTTACCAGATAAACAAAAATTTTCTTGCAGGCATCGGGGCAGGCGTGCATTTATACAACGGAGGAACAACTATTCCCCTCTATATTGACATGAGGTACTTTCTGAGGAAACCAAATCTTTCACCAATTATCATTGCTGACGGAGGCTTCATGATAGATCCGTCGGGGCCTAGCCTAAGGCATTTTATCCATCCGGCAATAGGACTTAATAAAAAGCTTGGTCCCAGGACACATATGCAAATAAGTGCGGGACTCCTGACAATTCATGCGCCAACAGGTATCAGATCCTCATTTATCACTGTCAAGGGAGGCGTATCGTTTGCGGGCAAACGGGGGCCGGAAGACAGGTAGAAAAACTAATGGAGGTAAATTATTTATTGTTTTACAAAGCGGCTGACTCTCAGTAGATCCTTGTATGACAGGACAATAAGGTACATTCCCGGAGGCATCCGGGTGATATCAAAAGTCAGAATATCACTTTCAATAAATTTTGAGGCGACAATATTGCCTGTCAGGTTATAAACAGTTGCCTTCCAATTAATAAAATTGTCTGCAAGAAGTATTCTGAGTTCTGTACTGCTGACGATTATTTTACCAATCACGGAAGTTACATCGTCATCGTCAATTACAGGATCATTAATACTTGCCGTCCATCCTCTGTCTTTAAGATTCTGGTAGTGGATCAACGCATCAAGAGAGGGTCCTGAATTTCCTGTCAGATTCAACTCTCCGTTTGATAGTCCGGCCTCATCGAGAGTTTTAAGCACATAATCAACCAATCCTTTGCTAAGGAGGCAGTTATCCAGATAGACATATTTCAGGCTTTCTGCGTTACCCAGGCTAATTGAATTAAGCTTACTGCCTGACAACGAAAGTTTTGAAAGATTCGGGCAGCCGCTCACATCAGCACTTGAATAGTTGTTGCCGTAAGCATCTATACGTTGGATAACAGGGCTGTGCCATACAAAAGCGCCTGTCTGGCTGTCGTCCCATATAAGCAGATCCCTTAGCAGAGGGAAGCGGGTGTAATCCGGGAAATTTTCTGTCAGCTGAGGATTCGACCTTATACAAAGGTGCCACATCAGAGAGCCTGTGTTGCCCCAGTTTATAGTTGTAAATCTGTTGGTTGAGGCTCTTATATCTTCCAGACCCGGGCACCCGCTCAGGTCCAGAGAACCAAGGTTGCAGTCCTCCACACAGATTCGTTCAAGCAAGGGATGAGATCCAAGTTTCATATCTGCAAGATTCCTGCAGAAAAGCAGTTCAATAAAACGAAGCGATTGAAATTCACTTAGATCGAGTTTATATAGCGGACTGTAGCTTGCACATAAATACTGGAGGTTTTCCTTTGCCAGAGGAAGGTTCCGGATCTCAAGCACATTCTGGTTTTCCACCATAGCAAATCCGCCATATCCGCCGTCGGCCGCATCGTAACCCAGATTAATACCTCTCACAGCCGACCATGGTGTAACCTTCAGGAAGTTATGATGCACTCCCATAGTGCCGTAGTTCTTTACCGGTGCAATTGATGAAGAGGTTGTCCCGTCTCCGAAAATCCACTCAATAACAGGATTTCCTGTAACTTCAATCACAGGAGAAAACAATGAATTGCCGGTGATGATGTCAATCCTGTCAGGGTAGTCTGTAAACGCCTGGATGTTTACCTCACCTTCTATTGTCAGTTTACCCCACTCGGTGTCTCCTCCCCACCCTCCAACTGCAACCTGACGGTCAGGGTCAGGAGGGTTTGACAGGGAGTGTGAATAAATTTTGTTATCTGATGAGGAACGTGCTGTGATGGCTGATTCAGAAATATTTATATCAACAGTATATGCCTTCCCCAGGCTTATTGAAGGGGAGGGCAGATTATCCGCAGCACCGTTTTCCACCCAGATATTTCCATATGAGATATAAATGACTCCTATTATTTCCGGCGGATTGAAGTTATAGCCTGTCCATCCGATTACGTTAGTGATAAAATTAAGATGAGCCTGGGGGGAGTTAATTGCCTCTGCATTT
>JABUEV010000334.1 GCA_013314865.1 Bacteroidales bacterium
GTTCATAATTAGCAGTATCCAGATAAGAAACATCTTCAGCCAGGCAGGCATCCATTATATGAAGATCCTGGTAAGGAAGGGCCACATTGACCACAATATCGGGTTTGAATCTTCGTATGAGCTTTCTGAGTTCGGGGACATTATCCGCATCTATCTGCTCTGTCCTGATCCTGTCAGATCCCGTCCTGGCAGCAATTGCATCGCATTTTGACCTGGTGCGGCTGGCAAGCATAATCTCGGTAAAAACCTCAGGCAATGAAGCCATCTTATGGATCACTACAGTGCCAACACCACCGGCACCGATTACCAATACTTTTCCCATATCCAAGCTTTTTGTAAAGTTTATCTTTCAAATATATAATTTAAAATCATCATTTCATTGTGCTTCATATTGACATATTTCAAATTCAATATTCCGGAACTCCATAATTTTCTGTATATATTTGCTCATGGTAAAACTATCAATAAATGAAGCTGATTAATCCAATGGTAATAATCAGAATTTTAAGTACAATACTGTTTATTGAGAGTATTTGTTTCCTTGTTTGCCTGCCTGTTGCACATATATATAATGAGTCAGCGTATCCATTTATCTGGTCATCTCTTATCACAATATTTTTTTCGGTGGTTTTTTACATAGCAGGGAAGGATGTAAATCTGGAAAAGATTTCGCGCCGGGAAGGATTTATGGCAGTCTCCGTTGGATGGTTCTTATTCACCGGAGTGGGTGCACTCCCATATATTCTGAGCGGAACCATTCCGTCCTTTGCGGATGCTTTTTTTGAATCATCCTCGGGTTTTACAACCACAGGAGCCACTATTTTAAAGGATATTGAAGTATTGCCACATTCTGTTCTTTTCTGGCGGAGTCTCACTCACTGGATAGGCGGACTGGGTATTGTGCTTTTAGTAATCATTATACTTCCTTCTCTCAAGATAACTGCCCAGTATCTTTTATTCAGTGAATCTTCCCTGAAAGAAAAAATCCATCCTAAAACCAAGGCAGTAGGAATGAGGCTTTTATATATTTATCTTGGACTTACCATAACTGAAATTCTTTTCTTATGGGCAGGTGAAATGGATCTTTTTGAAAGCATTATACATACATTCGGAACAGTTGCTACGGGAGGTTTTTCCACAAAAAACGCAGGTATTTCTGCATATTCTCCCTACAGCCAATATGTAATATCAATATTCATGTTCCTCTCCGGCGTTAGTTTTGTTATTTATTATTATCTCATCAAATTTGATTTCAAAAAAATCCGAAAAAACGATGAACTATGGTTTTACTGTATAGCCATACTTGTGGCCGGGACAATAGCCACATCCATTTTGATGATAAAAACAGCAAAACCGCTTGAAACTGCTTTCAGGGAAGGCTTCTTTCAGACTATTTCAATCATCACAACTACAGGTTATGCCTCAACTGATTTTCTTATGTGGCCGGCACCCGGACTATTTTTAATCTTCATTCTTCTGTTTGCCGGGGCATGCACCGGATCCACAACAAGCAGTATCAAAATGGCCAGACATGTATTCGTTGTCAAGAATTTAAGGAATGTATTTGTCAGGCTGATTCATCCCGATGCCGTTGCACAAATTAAGGTAAACGATAAGTCGGTGCCTGATAATGTCAATATTTCAACAATTTCCTATATTATATTATATCTTGTCATTTTTCTGACCGGCACAATTGTGCTTATCGCCACAGGAACTGATCCTGTTACCGGAGCAAGTGCAGTAGCATCCTCTCTGGGAAATGTAGGTCCGGGCCTTGGAGGAGTAGGACCGATGTTCAATTATTCCGGCTTCAGTGTTTTTATAAAATTGTTTTTGAGTGTTCTGATGATTATCGGAAGGCTGGAAATTTTCAGTGTATTTATACTTTTTGCCAAATCATTCTGGAAAATATAGCTAGGGAATTTCTTCCATCTGCATCCGGTCTCAGCGAATGGCAGACAAACAGCCCAGAATTAAATCTTCTTAAGGTATTTTCTCGCTATTTCAAGACTTTCAGGATTGCCGATATCAAACCAGTAGCCGCCATTATGCACATAGACAGAAATCCTGGCTGATTCAGAAATTTTCAGATAAAGAGTTGTCATTGAATAAATACCGGGCTCCATGTAGCGGAATATTTCAGGGTCGGCAATATGAATTCCCGAAAAGGCTATTTCCGACAGACTGTCTTCGGTGTTTCCCGTTATAATTTTTTCACCGGTTGATTTATTGCACCATCCCTTTAACAAGCCCGAACGGTCTGTGAGAAAATACCTGAAATCTTCCCGGTTTCTCACAGCTAGTGTTGCAAGACTTCCTGTTTTGATATGGTACCTGTAAAGGTCTGCCAGGTCTAAATCTGTTAATATATCCACATTATAAAGCAGGAAGGGTGAATCATCAAAAAATTTTTTCGCCTTATATAGACCTCCTCCTGTTTCCAGAAGCAAATCCCTCTCGTCAGAGATGGAAATCCGGAATCCCATCTTCCTCAGGCGGTATACTTCATTTTCAACCAGATCAGCAAAATGATGTACATTGATAATTATGTCATCGAAGTCGTAGGATGCACATTTTTCAACTGCCAGATGCAGAACTGTCTTTCCACTAACCTCAACAAGAGCCTTGGGAATTGATTTTGTCACTTCACCAAGACGCTTCCCCAATCCGGCCGCAAATATCATAGCTTTCATTGTGACTGATTTAATCTGATTAAGTTCTTCAGTCCTGATTGGAAGTTGCAGATTTTATTCAGACAGCACCGGAAGCAAGAGTTCTGTATTTATCGGTATCACTTACAGATCTGACAGTGCTGTAAAGCTCAGGCAGTTTGATATATTCATTTCCCCAGCTGATTATTTCCTGCAAAAGTTTAACGCCGGGCACAATGCTTTCCGTGAATGTTGGTTTCTGTTCATACAAACCCCTGAAGCCAAAAGCTCCGAGTGCCTGCATCAGCCTGATCATACAGAATCCCGCATAGTATTTTCTGAATCTTTCCCTGTTTTCATGGGTAGTCTGGCAGAAGACATCGATATAGTGTTCGAGCAATTGCTCCCGAACACTTTTTTCTATGTGAATTTTGGCATCATTAAGTAAAGATGCCACATCGTATTGTGGTGCTCCTCTCCTGCCCCCCTGATAATCTATAAACCATGGCTCCCGCTCAATTACCATCACATTTGCTGTCTGAAAATCACGGTATAAGAAATAATCCTGCCCTGCCTCAAGCAGAAAATCGGCCAGACTGTTAAAATCCTGTTCAAGTCTTTTTTCATTAAAAGGAGCAGCAACAAGCTTCAGGAACATATATTTGAAATAATTCATGTCCCACATCATTGACTGCCTGTCAAAACTTTTATGGGGGTAACAAAGATCAAGGTCCAGGCCGTCGATACCTCTCGTCTGGAAAAGGACAAGTTTTTCAAGAATCTTTTGGTATAATTCAATCGCTTCATGATCAAATCCCTTTGACATCTCTCTTTTTTTGAGCCATGTGTACAGATTTGAATTTCCCAGATCCTGAAGGAAATAGATATATTTCTCAGGAATAATTCCAAATATTTCAGGAACAGGTAAGTTTTTCGTTCTGAAATGAAATGTAAAACCTATAAAAGCATCGTTTTCTTCACGGTTTGGATTATAAGCTCCTATAATGCTTCTGCTGGTTTCAAATATTCTGAAATATCTTCTGTCGGATCCAGATCTTGGCAAAGGTTCAATGCCTGTTAATCCTGAACCATACAATTCCCTGTAGCCCTCCTCAATTGCTTTTATTAATTCCTGGTCTGTCATTTTTCCTTTTTCAAATTCCTTCCTAAATTTATGTATTTCAATCCTTTTAATAAAGATTTTATATCCTTTTATAGCCTTATCATAA
>JABUEV010000335.1 GCA_013314865.1 Bacteroidales bacterium
ACTCAGATAAGACTATTATCAGGCATTGCCGGCAACGGAATAAATCCTTATGTTTTAAGCTCATCATCACTTTTTTCAGGTGGCTTAATAATTTATTTAATTTCACTTTTCTTTGAAAGGGGTTTGCCCAGAGCCGAAAAAACGACAGAGTACTGGCTCATTCTTTTTTGGCTCAGCTTTGTGTCTGCGTACGCTTTTTCACTGTGGTTCAGACTACTCCAAAGACCTGGGGTAAAGGTTTCGGAACTTAACTTATGGAAATTCATAATACCTGTGGTAGGTGCAGTATTAAGCTGGTTGATAGTTCCCGGTGAAAAACCAGAATGGCTTACAGTTGCCGGAATTTTAATTATTACATCGTCACTAATTTTATTTTTTATCAATGGAGGATTAAGAAAAAGAAGACAAAACTCCACCTGACTACTAATGAAAAAAAGATTAATAGCAATAGTTGCCTATACTGTCTTCTGGCTGGTGTATTTTGCAGTGGCCAGGCTGTTTTTTATTCTTACCCACCCTGCCGAGTCGTTCAGTTTTGGTTTTCAGGAGCTTGCCGGAACCTTTACTCATGGTATCAGGCTTGACCTTTCTGCGACCGGATATGTCCTTGCACTTCCCCTGCTTTTTGTTATCCCCGGTGTATGGTTCTGCGGCGGGTGGTACAGAAAATTTGTGAAATGGTACACTTACCTTATCATAATACTTTCCTCGCTTATAGTGGTCGGAGACACATTCCTCTACAAATACTGGGGTTTCAGGATGGATTACACCCCTCTTCTTTATCTTAAAACCCCTCAGGAAGCTGCTGCCTCTGTAACCACAGGCCAGATTCTACTGTTTTTCCTTGGAGTATCGCTTTTGTCAATTGCTTTTATTTTCTTATATAATAAATTAATTGACAGGTTATTCAGTGAATTTTCAAGAATAAGGCAATGGATTCCCGCTGTTTTGTTTTTTACCTTTCTTTTCTGCTCCCTGTTAATACCTGTCAGGGGAGGATTTGGTGTTGCTCCTATAAATGCCGGATCTGTGTACTTCAGCGAGAATATGTTCGTAAATCATACCGCTATAAATGTGGTATGGAACACAGGAAGCTCATATTTCAACAAGAAACCGTTAAAGAATCCATATGAATATGGAGATATCGCTGATGCAAAAAGGATAGCAGGAGAGCTGACAGAGAAAAGGGGCGAACCAGTGAGCATTCTCAATACTTCTCAACCGAATATATTGATGATCTTGCTTGAGAGTTTCGGTAATTCACTGGTTGGACCCCTTGGAGGAGATCCGCTTACTACTCCGCGGCTTAATGAATACATTGGTGAAGGAGTGCTTTTTACAAATTTTTATGCCTCCGGAAGCCGCACTGATAAAGCACTGCCGGCTATACTTAACGGCTATCCTGCACAGCCAAATACCTCAATAATCAAAGAGCCGAAAAAAACACAATCGTTGACAGGAATAACCCGTATTCTGAATGATCTGGGGTACAACAGCTCTTTCTGGTATGGCGGTGATATAAACTTTGCCAATTTTAAATCATTTGTAATCAGCTCAGGATTCAGGCAGATAATAACAATGGAAAATTTCGACCCCGATTATTATAATTCGAAATGGGGAGTACACGACAACGTGTTGTTTGAAATGCTCAGGGATTCGATGAAGATTGTCAGGGAACCTTTTTTCAGAGTAGTTCTAACCCTTTCAAGCCATGAGCCTTTCGAGGTGCCAATGGAGCCTGTTTTTGAAGGGAAAGATGACATGACTAAATTCAGAAACTCGGTTTATTATACCGACAAAACTGTCGGAGACTTTCTCGACTGGGCAAAACAGCAAAGCTGGTGGAATAATACACTTGTGATCCTGGTTGCTGATCATTGCCGCAGGAACTCACTCGATGAACTTGTCTATTCAGAGGAGATTTTCAGGATTCCCATGCTCTGGCTTGGCGGTGCCATCAACGCCCGGGGTATAAAAATCGATAAATACGGCTGCCAGCCTGATATTGCCGTGACACTTCTTAACCAGATGGGAATTAAAGCTCATTTCCCCTTCAGCAAAGATCTGCTGGATCCTGCCTCATCCTCTTTTGCATTTTATGCATTTAATGAGGGATTTGGATTCATTACCGACTCTGCAAAGTATATCTATGACCACAAACTGGGGAAGCCGGTCGTCAGCGTAGGCAATACATCTTCTGCTGAAATATCAGGGAAAGCTTTACTTCAGGCAGTTTATGATGACTATATGAACAGATAATTATCTTTTTCATCTTCAGTTTAAGGAAACCTGATCTTAAAAAGAATAAAACTTTAAAATAACTGAAACGACTGTCGTAATTTAATTCCTTATCCTGCAGTCATTTCCGATTATTCTTCTAAATTTGCGGATATGGAACCCAAAGGGATAAAAATATTTGTTTCCTCAAATTCCAGCCGGATAAGATATATTGCCCGACTTCTGCTTGAAGAGATACTTGGTCTGAAATGGGAAATAGTGACCGACCGGAGAAAGCTGGGGAAAAGCCCTGTAATTAATTACTCTGATGAGGATATTAAGGATGCCTTCAGGATTGAGCCTGATCCTCTTCTTTATGAAACCGGGATTAAGGAAAGAGAAATAGTTGTGACCAGATGGAGAGGTCTTCCGGTTTTCTTCCTTACATCACCAAAATCTGATTTTCCTTTCGATATATTCGCCGCCTCATTCTATCTTGTAACACGTTACGAGGAGTACCTTGGTTTTGAACCTGATAACCATGGAAGGTACCGTGCTGAAAATTCCCTGGCCTTCATGAACGATTTCCTCCGCATTCCTGTGGTGGACTTATGGACCAGGGAGTTTGCCAGAGTCCTTATTAAGAAATTTCCATTTATTGTAGTCAAAAGAAGCGAAAATAAATCAATGATCACCTTTGATGTGGATGAGGCCTTCGAATACAAAGGAAATGCCTTTTTAAAAGGAATTGGAAACATAGTAAGCAATATAACCCGTCATGGATCAAAGGGCATAACCGGTAAAGATGAAAAAAGTGAAAAAGACCCTTATGATGTATTTGATTATCTTAAAGAAACAATTAAAAAAAGCGGAAAAAAGACAACATTCTTCTTTCCTGTGGGTGACCATACCCGGTTTGACAAAAACCCGGGATGGAAAAATCATAAATACAGGAAACTGATAGCAGATATTAACGGAGAATTCGACACTGGAATACATTTTTCATACAATGCAGGAAGTAAAATCGGTCTTCTGAAAGAAGAGTTGTCAAGATTCAGAACCATCACCGGAAAGAGCGCCAAATCTTCCCGTCTTCATTTCCTGCGTCTGCGTTTGCCTGAAACATACAGAAACCTCATAGAAGCAGGAATCACTGAAGATTATTCGATGGGATATGCTGAAGAGCCGGGATTCAGAGCAGGGATTGCAAGGCCTTTTAATTTTTATGATTTAGTCGCGGAAAAAGAAACAGAATTAAGGATAGTCCCTTTTCAGATTATGGATGCGACTTTGTCAGAATATAAAATGCTGGACATATCATCAGCCTCTGATGTTGTGAAGGAAATTATTGACCGGACAGAGCAGGCCGGAGGACTCTTTGTAAGTATCTGGCATAATACGACACTTATAGATAAACCGGAGCGCAGGGAATGGAGGGCGCTTTTTGAAAATATCGTGAAAAATCCGGATTCTTAATTCAATTGGTCTTGCAGTTAATTCAAAGATTCAAAGATTGGCTTAGCCGGGCTCACCCGACAGAATGTCGGGTTCGGTTCAAAGATTTCAAAGTCTGATTGAGCATGTTAAATAACCGAAATACTTAACCTTTCCTGAAGTCTGCCGCCCATTGCCTGCCGCCCATTGCCTGCCGCCCA
>JABUEV010000336.1 GCA_013314865.1 Bacteroidales bacterium
GAGAACATTCTGCATATGTTTTACCTTTTTCAGTCTGGTTTCGGGGCTCTCTTTTTCTTCTTCGGTCTCATTTTCAACCTTCCTGCCTCTTATCTCATTAATCTCTGCGATATTTTCAAATTCGAGTTCCCCCTGGATTTCCTCATCAAGATTAGTAATAATGGATTTCTCACTTTTTGAATGGACAGAGAATGTTTCGGTGTTTCTCGGTGCCACATGATTAGGAAGAACAGGTTCATTTACAGGCAGCAGCTCCACTTTTTGTTTCTTTTTGGGCGGTCTGCTTATCTGGAAAATGCTGTTTGATTCAAATCCCGTTGCTATGACTATCACACTGATATTTTCGCCAAGACCCTCCTCCTGTGATATTCCTCTTATTATCAATGCATCCTCTGAGGCTACGTCATACATATAGTCTGTTATCTCTCCCAGTTCATCCATTGTCAGTTCATGCTCTCCTTTTCCTGATGAGATATTTATCAGTATGCTTTTAGCTCCGGTTATGTCATTTGAATTAAGTAGCGGGGATGACAAGGCATTCTCAATGGCTTTTATAGCCCGGTTTTCGCCTGATGCCATACCCATGCCCATCAGGGCTACCCCTGAGTTTTTCATTACAGTCTCCACATCGGCAAAATCAACATTTATGTAACCTGCCACAGTAATTATTTCTGCAATGCCTTTTACTGCAGTGGCAAGTACATCGTCGGCTTTTGCAAAGGCGCTTGAGACGCCAAGGTTTCCGTAAATCTCACGGAGCTTTTCATTGTTAATTACCAGAAGAGAGTCAACGTGATCCTTAAGTTCGTTGATTCCGTCGATAGCATATTTAATTCGAATTTTGCCTTCCGACTTGAAAGGGATTGTGACCACCGCCACTGTAAGCAGTCCGGCGTCCCTGCAGGCTTTTGCTATCACAGGTATTGCACCGGTTCCTGTTCCGCCTCCAAGGCCTGTAGTCAGAAAAACCATCTTTGTATTTCCTGAGAGCGCTTCCATCACATCGTTTATATTTTCCATGGCAGCCTGCCGGCCTACCTCAGGCCTGCTGCCGGCGCCCCTGCCCTCGGTGAGCGATTCGCCTATCTGAACCTTTACCGGGACAGGGCTTTTTGCCAGCGCCTGATGATCGGTGTTGCAAACTATGAAATTCACATCTTTGATGCCCTTTTCAAACATGTGATTTACAGCATTATTTCCGCCTCCTCCGATTCCAAGAACTTTTATTATCGACGAGCGCTCCACAGGGAGATCAAAATTTATTATATCGTCTGTCATAGCATTCATTTTTAATTTTCAGAACAGTGTCACAATAATTGCATAACCATAATTTGTCAGCTTATCTTCTCATCCTCCACTTCAAAGATTTTCTGGAGCATCTGCTTAATCTTATCAGTAAGGGATACTCTTTCCTCCTCCTGTACCGGTTCCGGCTGTTCTGCAGCTTTCTCCTGTTCAGTTTCAACACTCTTCTTTGTGAATCTGGCATACTCTTCCTTCGGACCTGCACTGAAAGATTTCTTGTAAGTATCGAGATATTCAAAACCCTTCATTATAAGTCCTACTGCCGTCGCATACATCGGCTGGTTTATCTCATTCCTGCTGTTTCCTGCCAGATGTTCGTTGGGGATTCCTATCCTTACATCCATTGCCGTCTTGAATTTCATCAATTGAGGAAGATGTTTCAGCATTGCGCCTCCGCCTGTTATCACAATGCCTGCTGCCAGCTTGTCGGCATAGCCTGAATTCTGTATCTCGAAATTCACTATGTCGATGATTTCCTCCATCCTCGACTGGATTATGTATGCCAGGCTTTTAAAGGAGATTTCTTTGGGTTCCCTTCCGCTGATGCCGGGTATTGAAACAACCTTGTCATCAGGAGCTATGTCGCCGAGAGCTGATCCATACTGAATTTTAAGCAGTTCAGCGTGACGCTGGAGAATTGCACAGCCTTCCTTGATGTCTTTGGTAATAACGTTCCCGCCGAAAGGAATTACGGCAGTGTGACGAATTATGTTATCATAGTACACTGCCACATCTGTTGTTCCGCCTCCTATATCAACGAGTACCACACCTGCCTCCTTTTCATCATCGGTAAGAACCGCATCGGAAGAGGCAAGTGGTTCAAGAATCATATCCTTCACCGTGAGACCTGCCTTTCTTATGCATTTCTCGATGTTTTTGGCAGCGGCTACCTGCCCGATGACGATATGAAAATTAGCCTCCAGCCTCCTCCCGCACATCCCGATCGGGCTTTTAACACCGGTCTCATTGTCAACAATGAAATTCTGCGGGATGACATGAATTATTTCCTCCCCGATGTCGATATGGATTTTGTGCATATCCTCGATGAGCCTGAATACCTCTTCCTTCTTTATTTCATCCTCGTAGGCATCGCGGGTTATATAACCGCGGCTTTTCATGCTTTTGATATGCTGGCCTGCTATTCCAACGAAAACTTCAGAGAAAAGTATCCCGGACCTTTTCTGGACATCCTCCACAGTGGTCTGAATAGCGTTAACGGTCTCCTCAATGTTGAGAACCACTCCTCTCTTCACACCCTTTGAAAGAGCCTTGCTAAGCCCGAGAATTTCTATCTTCCCGCTTTCGTTCCTTGTACCGACTATCGCCACAATCTTTGTGGTTCCGATGTCGATGGCTGCTACATACTGTGTTTTACTGTTCATGATACAAAATATGGTTTTTCGTTTATCTTCGTTTGCAAACTATCTGATCCCTGAAAGCCAGATTAATTACAGAGTATTTATTCCATCCTACTTCCGGAAGAACCTCCTCATAAAATACCCTCAGGTTCCTGAGCTTTTCCACAAAATTTTCTGCAGTACCCAGATGCACTGTATGATTCCCTGCCCTCGGAATAAGGTCTATTTCATCATTCCCGTCAACATATATCTGATCAATCTGTGCTGACCAGAACCCATCGCTTCTGATGTATGAAACCAGATAATAAATATCCCTGAGAATTGTTCTTTTTATTGCAGTATCCAGTACGCTTACTCCCTCCATCATTTTCCGGGATATCACTATGTTCCCGCTTACTAAATGGAGACGAGGAGACTGGATGGTTCTCTTCCTGAATACAATGCCTTCCTCATCAACATAATAATCAACGCCATCTCCTCCCCTTACCCTCATAATAGGTTCACGCTGATCAGCAACCACGTGCAGAACTCCATCAACCGTGGTAAAGACATCCGCACTCTTAAGCTCCCTGAGTCTGTAAAGATTTGTTTCGATTTCATTGACCGGAATGTCACCAACCTGCCTTCCTGTAACCCTCCCTGCGGTACCTGATATTATATTAAGAATGTCTCTTTTTGAAACAAAACCATAATCTGCTGAATCTTTTATGGTTATGACAATATCTGAACAAGGTGTCTTTTTCCCTTTTACCGTCATGAAAACCGGCAATCCGACCAGGTAAAGGACCGGAATAATGAACAATATTTTCAATGCCGTCTTCATCATCCGAAGGTTTCAATCAATGCTTTTTCAATAACCGGTATTCTTGTATCAATATTCCCCGCTCCTATCGTGGCAAGAATGTCAACCCCTTTAAGGTCAATTTTGCCGGGTATATCCTCAAGATTGAGCATCCTTTTGCGGACAGATCTCATTCTTTCAAATATCATTTCTGATGAAACACCCGGAATAGGATTCTCACGGGCAGGATAAATTGGAAGAATAATGGCTTCATCAAGTTCATCAAGCACCGAAGCAAATCCCTTTGCAAGATCGCGCGTCCGCGAGTAAAGATGCGGCTGAAAGATGCCGGTTATTCTCCTGCCAGCATAATATTCCTTAACTGACATTATAAATGCCCTGATCTCCTCAGGATGGTGAGCATA
>JABUEV010000337.1 GCA_013314865.1 Bacteroidales bacterium
TTTTAAATATTTTCCTGCCCGTTGTCATTGCATTCTGGGAATTTATTCGTAAAATTATTTCCTCTTTCTTACCAAAAAAACGGAATTGAATGAACCGTCAATCCCTGATTTCCGGATTACAGAAGAATACATCCGAATGGGATGTAATAATAATAGGCGGCGGTGCTACAGGACTTGGAACTGCACTTGATGCTGTCACAAGAGGATACAGGACAGTTTTGTTTGAACAATCTGATTTCTCAAAAGGAACCTCTTCCCGAAGCACAAAACTGGTTCACGGAGGTGTAAGGTATCTGGCGCAGGGAGATGTTCTGCTTGTTACCGAAGCGCTTCACGAGAGGGGCAGAATACTCAGGAATGCTCCTCATCTGACCGCAAACCAGGAATTCCTGATACCGGCATATACTTATTGGGATGTCATTTTATATACTGTCGGCCTTAAATTCTATGATCTTCTTTCCGGACGACTTAGTCTGGGAAAATCCAGGTTTATCAGCCGCAAAAAAGCACTCGAGAGGATTCCTCTATTAAAAAAAGAAAAACTGAAAGGCGCAATTGTCTACCATGACGGTCAGTTTGATGATTCGAGAATGGCTGTTACAATGGCAAAAGCATGTGCTGAAAAAGGAGGTATCGTTCTCAATTATTTCAAAGTCGTGGGACTATTAAAGGATGGAGAGGGTAAAATAAACGGAGTAAAGGCTACAGACTTGATTTCCGGCAATCAGTATGATGTAAGAGGCAAAGTGGTAATTAATGCCACCGGAGTATTTACTGATGAAATTCACCGGATGGATGATCCGTCATCTAAACCGACAATCAGGCCCAGCCAGGGTGTTCATGTGGTTCTTGACAGGAAATTTCTTCAGGGCGACTCTGCCCTTATGATACCAAAGACAGACGATGGTAGAGTGCTGTTCGCAATTCCATGGTATGGTAAAGTAGTAGCCGGAACCACAGATACCCCGCTTGACAAAATTTCACTTGAGCCGCAAGCCCTGGAGGAAGAGATAGAATTTATTCTCAGAACTGCCGGAAAATACCTTACAAACCAGCCCTTGAGGAAAGATGTGCTGTGCATTTTTGCAGGCCTCAGACCGCTGGCAGCTGATCCTGACAATCCGAAATCAACAAAGGAAGTATCAAGGCGTCATAAAATAACCATTTCCAGGTCAGGCCTTGTCTCCATTACAGGCGGAAAATGGACATCCTACAGGCTTATGGCTGAAGATGCACTTAACAAAGTGATAAGAGCCGGAATGCTTGAAAAACGGAAATGTGTCACTAGAAATCTCCGACTTTGCCAAAATGAGTCTCCCGACAAGAGTGACCGTTTGCATATATATGATTCCGGCTCAGATGAAATAAGACAGATGATTAAAGAAAATCCGGGTCTGGGTGATCCGATTGACGGACGGCTTCCCTATACAGGAGCTGAAATCATCTGGATATGCAGGAATGAGATGCCTGTCACCCTCGAAGATGTGCTTGCCAGAAGAACCAGGGCTCTTTTCCTGGATGTGAAAGCAAGCCTCTCAATGGCTGATAAGGTTGCGGAAATTATAGCATCTGAGCTTGGATTTGATGAAGAATGGAAAAAGAACCAGGTTGAATTATATGAGAAACTGACGAAAATATATCATTAAAGAAGGACAAAATAATACTTAAAAATATGAATGAATTCATTCTGGCATTTGACCAGGGAACAACCAGTTCGAGAGCAATAGTTTTTGACAGACATGGAGTGCCGGTTGCGGCAGTGCAAAGAGAATTTACTCAACACTATCCAAAACCCGGATGGGTTGAGCACGACCCTGAAGAGATATGGATCACTCAGGCTAAAGTAGGACTGGAAGTTATAGAAAAGGCTGGCCTTAAAAGCGAAGATATAACAGCAATCGGAATTACCAACCAGCGGGAGACAACGATTGTATGGGACAGGAAAACCGGCAAGCCTGTCTGCAATGCTATTGTATGGCAGGACAGACGCACGGCAGAGTTTTGCGACAAGTTGAAAAACGATGGTCACAGCCAGATGATCCGTGATAAGACAGGACTAATAGTTGATGCGTATTTTTCTGCAACAAAAGTAAGATGGATACTTGATAATGTAAAAGGAGCAAGGGAACGTGCAGAGAGGGGCGAACTTGCTTTCGGAACAGTGGATACATGGTTAGTCTGGAATCTCACGAAAGGGAAGGTGCATGTGACTGATGTTTCAAATGCATCACGGACCATGCTATTCAATATTCACACACTTAGATGGGATAAAGAACTCCTTGAGTTATTAAAGATTCCCGAATCGATCCTGCCTGAGGTGAAATCTTCCAGCGAAATATATGGCAGTACAAAAGTCCTATTTCATAAGGAGATACCTGTAGCTGGCATTGCAGGCGACCAGCAGGCGGCACTTTTCGGACAGATGTGCATTGAACCCGGAATGGTAAAGAACACATATGGCACAGGATGTTTCATGATGATGAATATAGGAAGTAAACCAATTGAGTCGGAAAATAAGCTTTTGACGACCATTGGATGGAGGATTGGAAATGAAACAACATATGCACTGGAAGGGAGTATCTTCATTGCAGGTGCTGTTGTGCAATGGCTCCGCGACGGTCTGGGTGTCATCTCACGTTCAGTGGATGTTGAAAAGCTGGTCGCAAATGTAAAAGACAGCGGCGGTGTATATTTTGTTCCTGCTTTTGCCGGACTTGGAGCACCTCACTGGAACCAGCATGCAAGGGGTACAATGGTGGGCATCACCAGGGGTACAACCTCGGCCCATATTGCAAGGGCAGCACTCGACAGCATAGCCTTTCAGACACTAGAGGTCCTGAAAGCAATGGAAAACGACTCGGGAATTGAGATTAAAGAGCTGAGGGTGGATGGAGGAGCAACTGTAAATAACGGCCTTATGCAGTTCCAGTCGGATATACTTCAGGCAAATGTGGTGAGGCCTGTGATAACTGAGACTACTGCTCTTGGAGCAGCATACCTTGCCGGCCTTGCTGTTGGCTACTGGAGCGGAATTGATGAGATCAGGAAACAATGGCAGATTGATAAAATCTTCTCACCGAAAATTCCGGCAGAAGCAACTCTCAATCTTATCAAGGGCTGGCACCGGGCTGTAAAGGCCGCTGAAGCATGGGCATCATTTAATGAATAATCGGATAAATTTTAAATAACCCTTTAATTAATTCCTTTATGAATGCATTTTTTGCTGAGTTTTTTGGTACTGCAATGATAATAGTTTTTGGAGGAGGAGTTGTTTCAAACGTTCTCCTTAATAAAACAAAAGGCAATAACAGCGGATGGATCGTCATTACATCAGGCTGGGCAGTAGGCGTCTTTACCGGAGTCCTTATTGCTGCACCGGTTAGCGGCGCCCATCTTAATCCTGCCGTCACCCTTGCACTGGTTATTGCCCATAAGTTTTCCCTGTCGCTTATGCCTCTGTATATCTCTGCACAGATGCTCGGAGCTATGTTTGGAGCAACGCTGGTATGGCTGGCTTATAAAAAACATTTAGATGCCACAGAGAATGCTGATTATAAGCTGGCAGTCTTCTGCACACAACCTAATATCAGGAGTTACTGGTACAATGTAATCACCGAAATTATTGGCACCTATATTCTATCTCTTGCAGTTCTTTACATGGCTGAGCCTGAGGTCGGACTTGGTGCTCTGAATGCATTGCCTGTTGCACTAGTAGTGTGGGGCATAGGATTGTCACTTGGAGGGCCGACAGGTTATGCGATTAATCCTGCACGTGATCTTGGTCCAAGAATCATGCATTTCCTGCTTCCAATACCCAATAAGCGCGACAGCGACTGGAGTTACTCATGGGTGCCTGTCG
>JABUEV010000338.1 GCA_013314865.1 Bacteroidales bacterium
AAAATTGTTTTAGGGTTATGCGGGTTTTGCATGTTCTGCAGGTTTTGCAGGCTTTAAATTTAACCTTTCAACCTTTCAACCAATAACCGTCTAAATCTTTGAACTGAACCCGACATTCTGTCGGGTGAGCTCGGCTAAGCCAATTTTTGAATCATTGAATCTTTAAATCTATTACTCATAACCCTTTGTCCCTTCGTCACTCCGTCCCTTCGTCCCTAAGTCTCTCCGTCACTTCGTCCCTCCGCCCCTCCGTCTCTCCGTCCCTTCGTCACTCAATCACTCATCCTGAATCCCTCTATCTGTTCCTTTATTTCCCTGAGGAACAGAGTAGCCGGACCACCGTCGATAGCCCTGTGGTCATAAGTGAGAGACAGACCGATATATGGAATGAATCCGAAAACATTATTGCCCAGATCCGCAGGCCGGTAGGTAATAGTGCAGACTCCCAGTATTGCCACCTGAGGAAGGTTTATCACGGGGGTAAACATTTCGACACCGTAGTTGCCGAGGTTTGTGACCGTAAATGAGGCTGAAGTACTCTGAATTAGTTGCGGATCGATATTTCCCTTACGACAGCTATCTGCCAAAGATTTAAGTGAAACTGAAAGGGTTTTAATGTCCATTCCGTCAGCATTTCTTAATGAAGGAACCATTAAGCCCCTGGGAGTATCAACAGCTACTCCGAGGTGTACATTTTTGAATACCCTGATCCTGTCATCAAGAAAATGGCAATTTGCCTCGGGGAATTTCTGCAATGCCCTGATCACACACCAGCATATCATATCGTTGAGTGTAATGTCATTCACCGGAGAACCTGCGGAGAGGGCGGTCTTTATTTTCTTTCTTGCCTCAAGCAATCCTCTTGCATCGGCGCTCATGTGATGAGTGAGCTGTGCCGAATTCTGAAGAGATGAATGCATGGCTTTGGAGATAATCCGGCGGACATTTGAAAGAGGTTGATCGGTGTAATCTACGGTAAATGATGATGTTGGAGCAACAGAACCGGCAATTGTTATTGCTTTCTCAATATCGGCACACATAATTCTTCCTCCCGGGCCGGATCCTTTTAATTTACTGAAGTCAACACCTTTAGCTGCCGCATATTTTTTTGCCCTCGGGGAAATCCTTATGCGTTCTGTTCCAGCTGATTCGGCTGGCTCCCGTGGTTTAACTGCCGCCGGAGAAGCCTGGACTGACTCGTTGTAAGGGGTTACTTTTTCGACGGCAGACTGCGGGGCTGCTTCTGCTGAAATTTTTTCATCTTCACTGCCTATCACTGCAACGTTGACAAGCACAGGCACTTCATCCCCTTCATTATAGAATACTTCAAGCAGAGTGCCATCGGCCGGCGATTCAAGGTCAAAGGCAGCCTTATCAGTTTCGTAGGAGAAAAGTATATCACCTGATTTAACCTTTTCACCCTTATTTTTGAACCATCTGGTAATAATACAGGACTCAACAGACTGGCCCTGCCGTGGCATTATAACATAAACAGCCATTTTTTAAATTATTTTGATTAAATTGTACTTCTCCGGACATTTATTATGTTATGATGTAAAATTTCCAACTTGTTATAATAAGTAATATGGAATTAATTATATATGCTACTGATATAATCAGTTTACAATGGTTACAAAAATAATTAAATTAACTTGTATATACAAGTAAAAAATGTTAATTTTACAGAAGAATTGAAAATCATGTTAAACAAGAACAGGATTCCGCAATATAAAAAGCTGTATCAGATACTGAGGAAGCATGTGGATGAAGGTATTTACAGGCAGGGTGACTTATTGCCGTCGGAAAATGAATTATGCCAGTTATACGGCATGACCCGTCCCACAGTAAGACAGGCTCTGAGCGCACTTGCCAACGAGGGATATATACGCAAACATCAGGGGAAGGGCAGTATTGTTACAAACATGCCCCGTGACATAGGAATTTTATCGGTATCGGGTACTACCTCAGCGGTTGGAGACAGAAATCTGCGCACGAAAATAATAGTGAAGCCTGTACTGATACCATGGCCTCAAGAGTTTATGTTCCCCCTGTCGGATATTGAAAGGGAGTCCGGATGCATATATATGGAGCGTTTGAGACTGCTGGACGATGAACCCATCTTCTACGATATAAGCTATATAGCCAACATTAATCTGCCGCGAATTACAGCGAGAAAATTTGAAAACAGGTCTCTTTTTAAGATTCTCAGGGATCACTACCAGGTTGAAATAAAGGGAGGAGAACAGAGGATAAAGGCAATTCCTGCCTCTGCAAAGATCAGCAGGTATCTCAAGTTAAAACGCGGATCGCCAGTGCTTCACCTCGAGCGAAAGATGGAAACCAATGTAAATGGTTTGTATCTTTATTCATCAATTTACTGCAATACACATAAATATTCAATTTTTGGAAGATTCTGAGCATGAGATTGGCTTTTTTATATGAGAAAAAGTTTATTTTTATGCTCGCAAATATGAGACTGATTCATTATAAGAATTTGTTCACAGGAAATACTAACCTAAAAATCAAAAATCGCGCTTATGAAAAATCAGAAAAACGTGATGTCACGCCGCCGGTTCCTCGGGTCAGCAGCCCTCGGCATGGCCGGTGTTGTAATTCTTCCGCGTCTGGCAACCTCGTGCAAAAGCCAGGCAGATACAGATATTAAACTTGGTTTTATCGGACTCGGACGTCAGGCTATGTTCCTCCTGAACGGATTTATTCAGATTCAGGGAGTAAAGGTGCTTGCCGGATGTGATGTATATGGCATAAAACGCAAGAGATTTGAAAAGAGGGTAAATGACTTTTACACAAAGGCTGAAAAGAAGGTGAAGGTCGAGACTTATGAGAAGTATCAGGATCTTCTGGCAAGACCTGACATTGATGCTGTTGTAATAGCTGTTCCTGATCATCAACATGCAATGATTGCCATTGCTGCCTGCAAGGCAGGCAAGGATGTGTACCTTGAAAAGCCAATGACTTTCACTATTAAGGAAGGTCAGGAGCTGAGGAAGGTTGTCCGTGAAAACAACAGGATTCTTGGCATCGGAAGCCAGCAGCGTTCTGACGCAACATTCCAGCATGCCGTAAAGCTTGTTCAGACAGGCGCACTCGGGAAAATTACCAATGTAAATGCGTATGTAGGTGCTCCTCCAAAACCTTATGATCTGCCCGAAGAACCAATTCCGCCGGATCTGAACTGGGATTTGTGGCTCGGCCCCTTACCAGGAAATATCCATTTCAACAATGAATTGAATCCGCCAATTTCGCTTGATCCTGAAGAAGATGAAAAAATATGGGGTGCATGGAGATGGTACAAGGAGATGGGAGGCGGCTTCACAACTGACTGGGGCGCACATATGTTCGATATAGCCCAGTGGGGACTCGGAATGGACAAGAGCGGACCTGTAGAGATATCGCCTATAGGTGACGGAACTGAATTCATGACTTTCAAATATGCTAACGGCGTGGTAATGACATCCGAACCTTTTGATGAGAAACTTACAAAAGGTGTTAAATTCTGGGGTGAAAACGGATGGATAGAGGTCGCAAGAGGATACTTTAACGCTTCAGACCCCAAATTCAATCCGCCTGAGTCAGCATCTCCTGCACAGGATGGTCCGTATGAAACAAGAATTCCTCACCAGGTTAACTTTATTGAGGCAGTCCGTAACAGACAGGATCCCGTTGTGCCGGTTGAGATCGGACACAGCAGCTGCACGGTATGCACACTTGGAAATATTGCATGCGACCTGAAGAGAACGATTAAATGGAATCCTGAAACTGAAACTTTTGTTGATGACTTTGACGGTGCTGCAACTGCAAAACTGCACTATGAATACCGCAGTCCATGGAAACTTG
>JABUEV010000339.1 GCA_013314865.1 Bacteroidales bacterium
TTGTTTTTCAGGCATTGAGGCAATAAAAGCATTCTCCTGTGGTACGGTATTGAACCTACCACAGACCTCCATACAGCATTTCCGGAGCAGACCATAACAAAGGCCTTATAGCTTTTGTCCCATCTGAATAGTCTGATGAGTTCATCAGCATGTTCAGCGAGGTCATGATATGAAACAGGAGGTATAATTAATCTTTTTGAAAAGAAATCTTCAACCTTTCGCCTGATTTCATTCCTGATATTTTTTTCAGGGGGCACTTCAAGCGACAATACAGTTTCTCCAAAAATATGACGGCTTAAATCATCCATAGGCACCCATTCCAAAGAAAGCTGTTCTTTTTGCAATTTTATAAAGAAGGTTTTTTTCGGGTATAATCTGGCAGGAACCATGACTTGGCAACAGCGGAGCCTTTTCAAGATCCGTGAAATACTCAGATCTGTTTGATGAATTCATAGCTTGTTGCCTGTCAGCAAAGGTGCGAAGCCAGGCAGGTTCCTCCATGAAAATACACCCTTTGGTTTTATGATGAATCTCATTCCTGAATCCTCTCAGGAATTCCGAATTCTCATAAATCTTGTCAACCTGTCCCTGTAAAATATTCTCCCTGGCAATCTGGACTACCGGACAAGGTTCAATATATCCTGCCGGATTAATATGGTGACTGAGACCGTCTGATGCCGGACAAAAAGGTTCACCGTTTGCACGCCAGTAGGAGTCGATAAGAATTACAGGAAACTTCTGCCTGCCATTTACCAGGAATTTCCGCAGGCTGTAAATCTCATCAGCATTTAGCGATAGTTCGTAATTCGGATTGTTCCCTGCAGGCCTGTAAATATAGTACCAGATATAGAGAACTCCCAGGTTATGAAGCATATTTACAAACTCATCCGACAAGGCCATGTCAAGGTTTGACTTGCATACACTGATTGCGACACCGGTTATCAGACCCTCTTCAACAGAAGTCCTGACCGCTTCAAGTGTCCTGCTGTAAATTCTGTGACCTCCGCGACGTATATCGGCAACCTGTTCATCCCCTTCAAGACTTATTAACGGAGTCACATTACCTGTTTCACGCAGTTTTATAGCCAATGATCTTGTAAAAAGAGTTCCGTTTGTAAAAAGCTGAAAATAGCAGTCTGAATGTTTTGAAAAAATACTGGTCAGGTGCGGGTGCATTAAAGGTTCTCCTCCAAGAATACCAAAGAAAAAAGAACCATATTTTTTCCCTGCCACTATTATGGAATCAATCCTGTCGGGCTCCATATAGTCCTTCACAGTTTCATTATAAACCCAACAACCCTGACATTTAAGGTTACAGTCATTAGTAACTGAAATAAACTGAAATGCAGGAAACAATGATCCATGCCTGACACGCTTCCGGAATTTAATGAAGCCCAGCCAGCCTTTCCATACCATATTTGTCAGGAATTTCCTCCTGCATTTACGGTCTGCCCTTTTGAAATTACTGTAAACAGACACTTTTCAGTGGTTTTTATTATTCAAATTTTTTGCCAGGTCCCTTTCATGCATGGCTCTTTTCATTGCTTCATCCCTGATAATGGATTTCCTCATTTCCTTTCTTTTTCTGAGAGCTTCATAAACATCACCACCCAGAATATTGTCAATATCCTTTGCCTGTCTTTGCTGTTCTTCTTTGTCATCAATTTCATCAGAACCGCCCACAGCGCCTCCGCTTTTATACTTCGGGAAGATTATTGCTGTAGAAGGGCAAATTCTGGCGCAGGCAGGACAATTGTTCTTACATCCGCGGGGATTTGTAACCAAAATCCGGTCGCCTGTTTTTTCGTATACTCCGAAAAGACAGAAGTCTGCGCACTGACCACATGATGAACACCTTGAGTAATCTATAACCGGATACCATGACGGCCATCCGGAATCTTCAGAAATGTCCGTATACTCATTAATGCCATGCGATGTGCTGCAAAATTTATCCAACTCCTCAATAGCTTCATTGACCGACAATCCTATAAGATTAACATGGCTGTAATTAAACCCGTTTCCTGAATTATCCAGTACCTGTCTGAAGATAAGGTCCATTGTCCGACGGTAACAGCCAAGAACAAGAAAATCACTGTCTTTTTTTAACAAATCTGCGATTATTTCCTTGCTGGTTACAGCAATTCCGCATAGGTCCGAAATACGGGTTGTTTTTACCTTCAGTTCCCTGAGATGGCTATCGACAACCTTTAATAGTTCAGAATTTATCCTTTCACCCCTGCAGTTGCAAAACAGGATGTGCTTTCCCGATTGTCTGTTAACCGGCATTTTTTTGTTTAATGAGTAGAAAATGAACGAATCTATTGTTTAATATTAATTCAGGCAAAGATTATTAATTACAACGTTGATAACAAACCTGTAGTCCCCTAAAAGGAAAAATAAGGAATGATCACGAAAAAAAATCAGTTTCAATGCCAAATCAACTCTCAGATATTTTGCACAGGTCATTTTAATATCATTAATTATTATTGATTAAAATATTAATATTATTAATATAAATTACATATATTATAAATAAGATTAAGATAAATATGATATTTATTTATAAAAACATTTTGGTATCAGAATTAATATTATTAGCTTTGCCCCTGTTGAAAAAAATTTTGAATTATTGAATTATTGAATTTTTGAATCTTTGAATAATTATGTGCGGAATAGTGGCTGTATTTGATCTGAAAACAGATGCACTTGAACTGAAGTCCGAAGTTCTTAAGATGTCAAAAAAAGTCAGGCATCGCGGACCCGACTGGTCCGGAATATTCTATTGTGACAGGGCCATTCTTGCTCATGAAAGGCTGGCAATAGTCGATCCACAGTCGGGAAGACAGCCATTGTACAGCAAGGACGGGAATCTGATACTTGCAGTTAATGGTGAAATTTACAATCATCAGGAAATAAGGAAACGGTATGAGGATTCATATGAATTTCAGACGCATTCTGACTGTGAGGTTATCCTTCCCCTGTACCGTGACAAAGGGCCAGCATTCCTGGAAGAAATAAACGGAATTTTTGCCTTTGCTTTGTATGACAGGGAGAAAGACTGCTATCTGATTGCACGTGACCACATAGGAATTGTGCCTTTGTACATAGGATGGGATAAACACGGTAATTTCTACGCGGCATCAGAACTTAAGGCATTAGAAGGTGTTTGTAATAAAATCCAGGAATTTCTGCCTGGCCATTACCTTTACAGTCGTGACGGAGTAATGAAAAGATGGTACAGCCGTGACTGGATGGATTATGAATCAGTAAAGGACAACACTACCTCAATAACAGATCTCAGGAATGCACTTGAAGCGGCCGTTCACCGCCAGATGATGTCGGATGTGCCTTATGGTGTTCTTCTATCCGGAGGACTTGACTCATCAATTATTTCAGCAGTCGCAAAAAAATTTGCACCCAAAAGAATTGAATCGGGCGACAAGATTGATGCATGGTGGCCACAGCTTCATTCATTCGCAATAGGTCTTAAAGGCTCTCCTGACCTCTCAGCGGCCGGAAAAGTCGCGAAGCACATAGGTACTGTTCACCATGAAATCAACTTTACGGTTGAAGAGGGACTCGATGCAATTCGTGATGTAATTTATCATATTGAAACATATGATGTTACAACAGTAAGGGCTTCCACTCCCATGTATCTGCTTTCAAGGTTCATTAAATCCATGGGTGTTAAAATGGTTCTGACAGGGGAGGGGTCAGATGAAATATTCGGAGGATATCTCTATTTTCATAAGGCACCAGATCCAAAGGCCTTTCACGAAGAGACTGTCAGAAAGCTGAGCAAACTTCATCTGTACGATTGTCTTAGAGCCAACAAATCTCTTGCTGCATGGGGCA
>JABUEV010000340.1 GCA_013314865.1 Bacteroidales bacterium
GCTAGGGAGACAGTGAAGGCTGTCAGGAAAGATGTCACCGCTAAATGCTACGGCGGAGATATTACGCGAAAGAGGAAGCTTCTGGAAAAACAGAAAAAAGGCAAGAAACGGATGCGCCAGATAGGTAATGTAGAGGTTCCTCAGCAGGCTTTTCTTGCAGTTCTTAAACTCGACTGAGCAAATTTCCCTTTCAATCCTTGCAGGATTCACAGGAAAAATTATAAATTAGTGCGCTAAAGGAGAAACACCGGGGTAAATCTCAGGCTTTTTTCCCGAGAACTAACTTAATCTACCTGCCCTGATCCCTAAAGGTCAGGGTTTTTTTATCAGCATAAAAGTTTGTAGCCTTTGCCATGCACATTCAGAATTTTTACCGAAGGATCTTTCTTAAGGTATTTTCTTAAGCGTGTGATGTATACATCCATACTGCGTGCATTGAAATAATTATCATCAATCCAAATGGTTCTGAGTGCATAGTTACGTTCCAGAACTTCATTCCTGTGTCTGCAGAGAAGTTCAAGAAGTTCTGCTTCCTTGGTTGTAAGCCTTATGGAATGGTCACGGTAAGCCAGGATACGGTTTACCGGGTCAAAAGAATATTTACCTATAGTGTAATTCTCCTGAGGGGCACCGGCTGTCTTCCCGGCCGATCTTCTTAGAATTGCCTCTATGCGGTAAAGCAATTCCTCCATCGAAAAGGGTTTGGTAATATAGTCATCGGCCCCTTTACGGAAACCTTCAATTACGTCCTCCTCCTGATTCTTTGCTGTCAGGAAAATGACCGGCACAGAGGGATTAATCTTCCGGACTTCATTGGCAAGTGTCAGTCCGTCCATTTCAGGCATCATGATGTCGAGTATGCAGAGATCGAAAGAGCCTGATCTGAAACCTTTAAGGGCAGAGTTTCCATCAGTAAACAATGTGGCATCAAAATTCTTAACCTTCAGATAATTTTTCAGGAGGGTGCCAAGATTGATGTCATCTTCCGCTAATAAGATTCTTTTATTCATTTTTAAATGATTGAGGAATAAATACAATAAATCTTGTACCTTTTCCGGGCTGACTTTCAACCCTGATTGTCCCGTTATGACTTTCAATAATTTTTTTCACATAGCTGAGGCCGAGCCCGAATCCTTTAACATTATGGATATTACCCGAATGAACCCTGTAGAATTTGTCAAATATCCGTTTCTGGTCTTCTTTGCTTATGCCGATTCCGTTATCCTCAACAGTCACAAAGATACCATTTTTCGAATTTCTCGTCGTCAGGGTAACAACAGGTTCCTTGCTGTTATTGTATTTCAGTGCATTATCTATAAGATTTGAAAATGCATTGAGTACATGAACCTCATCAACAGGGACCATTGGATTTTCGGCTTCATATTCCTTTACCAGCATGCCTTTACGGTTTTCAATCTGCAATCTGAAGTTTTCGACTGCTTTATCAAGAATGTTATGAATATCTGTCTCTGTAGTGTGAAGACGGGTATCCATTTTTTCAAAAACAGCCATCTGAAGCACTTTTTCGACCTGGAATTTTAGCCTCATGCTTTCATCTGAGATGATCCTGGCCAGATTATCGATGTTTTTATCCTTTGTTTTGATTGTCTTATCTGCCAGCATCTGGGATGCAAGAGATATTGTTGAGATAGGAGTTTTCAACTCATGAGTCATGTTATTGATAAAGTCGCTTCTTATTTCAGACATCTTTTTTTGACGGAAAATCACAATGAAGGTTCCGGTTGAGAGAAGGAGGAGGAAGAGAGCGAAGAAAAGGGATAAGATGGCAAGGCTTCCTGTTTTTTCAAGCTTATATTGTTTTTCCTGAAGGCAATAGAGTTCGAGCCGGTTCTGGCCGGGAACGGGGTCATTCGGAAAAAGCTGAATAATGAATTTGTTAACCCCGGGTTTGTCAGTAAATCCCGGTGTTTTCCAAATTGTTCCGTAACGGCCTGATCTGATAGCAAATTCATAGTCAAGATTTATTCCCACCGTATTCAATGCCTTGCGTAGCATCTGATTTATCTGCTGAGGATCAATTCTTTCTCTTATGTCGGGAGTGTTCAGCAGTATTTTTTCCATGATGCTCTCCATAACAAGAATTTTATTGCTTACCCTTGCTGACAGGCCGGTACTGGGATCCTGGGCTGATGGTTCCGAATGTTCCAGATCATTATAAGCTGACGAAATTTCATCAGAGATGTAAATCTTCTGTCCGGAGCTGGTTATAACAACCGGTTTTTCAGGATCGTTAAATCCGTATATTTCAAGTAATTCCTTGTCAGGCTTATATCCGTGGAATTTTCTTGCAAGGGGTGAATTGGCAGGTATAATTGCAGTAATTGAGTCAGCTGATGCAGGATTTATTTCTTCGAAAATACGGCTTACAAGTTCCTGTTCTTCAAGGTCCCGCACAACCGATTCAAGTGCTTTGTTTGCAAGGTAACGAAACTGCTGATCAGTCAGATCAACTGCATTGCGAATCCAGGAGAGCTGAATCAAAATCAGTCCGGTCACTACCAGAAAAAAAACTGTCGCAAGCAGTACTATTACGTTTCGTTTCATACAGATACAAAGGTACTTGTATATCCAGAACAAGGCCTGTTCTTTAACTTTCTTTAACAACAAAGTCTTCAGGGCAAATATAATCAGTGTATGGCAGGGTCAGAGTGTTGGAAATATTTAACAAAAACTTAAAAAAATGTTAATTTTCAAATAAATATGGAAAAATATTTTTTTATTTCTAAAAGTCAGATTATTTTTGTATCAAAATCTGGCACGAAATTTGTTTCGTTTAAATCAGAGGTTTTTTCATAGGTTAGGTTAGTTTTAGGGTTATCAAAGAACTGAGCCGCCTCCCCGGCGGCTCTTTCTTATTTTATAAGCCGGTTACAGATACTTGAGATTTTTTTCCTTCAGCTGTTCAGCGTCAAGCCTGAAGACTGCTGTCACACAATCAAGCTCTTTAAGCATTTCAGAAATCCTTGAAGGGTCATGGGTGCTGAAAGTGTCGGTATAATGGAAGATGAAATCCACATTTTTCAGCTTTTTGAGGAAAAAACTGCTGCCCGATTTGTTTGAAATAAGGGAAAAAACCTGGTCGGGGGCGCCGGAAGTGTCTGAAAACCTGCTGAAGCTTATTGTCCTGCCTTTTTCATCTTCTGCCTCCACGGCTGAGGTGGTTTTAAGTGAGATGCCCAGTTTTCTGTTTATCAGAAGCGACAATTTATAATCAGGTTCCGGTGATACCAGTCCGAAGATAAACTTCTCCTCCTGCTCATCATCCGGAAGCCTTATTCTCGTTACTTTCTGCGAGCCTCTCATTTGAATCTGCTATTATTCTGATGCTAAGATATAAAATACCATTATTAGGTTTCAGGAACTTTTTTTATTTTCTCCCATGCCCGGGCTGACGCTTCCTGTTCAGCTTCTTTTTTTGATGAGCCCTGGCCCTGACCGAATTCTTCGTTATCTATAAGCAGGATAGTTGTAAAGACTGACTTTCTGGAGTTGAAGTCATATTCCTCCTTGTAGGTGAAAGTAAGGTTATGCTTATGTTTCTGGACCCATTCGAACACAAGGCTTTTATAATCATTGTCTGTATTTACAATATCATTGATTATCAGATACTTGTTAAGGACATTCTTTATGAAAATTTTCCTGGTCTTTTTAAAGCCTTTGTCAAGGAACAGGGCGCCGACAAGTGCTTCAAGAGCATCGCCGTAAAGATTCCTTACCGAATTCGCCGGGCCGACATTGCATTTAAGCAGATCGTTTATTCCGACCGATACCGCTAATTGGTTAAGTATTTCCCTGTTGACGATTTTTGACCTTAGTTTGGTCATGAATCC
>JABUEV010000341.1 GCA_013314865.1 Bacteroidales bacterium
ACGTTTGTCTGAATTTTGGATCAAACCTCCAGTCCTGAGAAATGGTTTTCTGGTAACTGATTATTTTTTGTTTGAATGATGAAGGGATGACATATCCGGCTTTTTCAGCCTCAATCATAAAATGACATGCGTACGAGGTCACCCAGTTGTCAGGCTGAAGTGACTGAGGCCATAGTACTATACCGCCGTTATTGAGCTGACGGCTGGCTAGTTTTGTCAGAGCCTCCTTTATGTTTGCCGAGACGGCCTGTACAGTTTTTTCATCATTCACTGAAACCTGTTTGAGCCACAACTGCGGGAATGCTGATGATATTATTTGTTCAGAACATCCATGAGGATAGCTTATCAGATAATCCAGCCTTTCTTCGAGGTTGACTGACGGCAGGGAGGAAGCTTCAAGAACAGCCTTGTCAGATCCTTTCATTCCGAATGGAGTAAAAGTAGTTGACCACCTCTCCCCCTGTTTAAGCAACCTTATCTCGGATCGTGTTTCTGGAGGATTGGGATTTCTAATGTCAATTTCAAATGTGTATTCAGCTTTCTCATTACCACCTGATGCAGTAACTGCCATTTTTGCAATTCCGGTTTTCTCTCCGACCCTGAATGAGAATTCTGTATCGGTCTCACCTGTTCCTTCAACAGAAATGTTTTTCTGTGTCTCACTGAAATCAATCAGTTCATTTCCGGTTACAGATAGAGAGACATTTTTAATGTTTTCTTTATTTACAAAAAGAGTAACAGGAAGTGAGACCTTTTCACCCGGGCTGATAACTCTCGGGGCAGTGGCAAGAACCATCAGCGGATCCCTTACGATTACGCTTTTCCCTGAAGAGCCAAAGGCTCTGTCATTTCCGGCTACGACCATCACTTTTACCGACCCGGTATATTGAGGCAGTGATATAGTATGGGATGAAGTTTTTCCGGGAGCAATTCTGAACGGTCCCAGAAATTTGACTACCGGGACAAATCGTTGTGCTTTGCCGGCAGATTTATCTATCACTGTCTCATCACCTCCCACAGCAAAAATTCGGTCAAGAGTGCCGCCGAACGCTCCCAGGACCAGGTCGTACAAGTCCCATGTCTTAACTCCCAGTGCTTCACGGGCATAAAAGTAATTCCACGGATCGGGAGTTTTAAATCCGGTAATATCCAGGAGCCCTTCATCAACGATTGCCAGTATATAATTCATGCTTTTCCTGTTTGCTTCGCTGATTTTAATTTCGAAAGGCTTCTGGGAACGAACCTCCTCAGCGACTGAGATCACCGGTTCCAGATGAGTATCAGGATCTTCAACCATTACAGGAACCACGCCGTACAACCTTATCGGCATATCATTTATTGTTTGTGAATGAGGCTGAATCACCGTTACATAGACATAAACATTCGGAGCCATTTCAGGTGTTGTTCTGAAAGAAACGGTAGTAAGTCCTTTAGTGGCCGGAGTGCGTATTTCATCAAGCACTCTGGTAGCATTCTCTATGGTGATGAAAGCCCGCGAATTTTCAGGTGCCGGAAATGATAATTTTACTTCTTCTCCTGTTTTGTATTTTTCCTTGTCTGTGCTTACCTGAAGGATGGTTGCTCCGTCAGCTTCTCCCTTCATTCCATATTCCCATGGCCAGTCGATAAGGACTATTTGCCCGGTGGAATGACCTCCGGGTGTCGTGAGTCTTATGAGATACCTGCCCCATTCATTTTTACTGATGGTGAACTTAAAGATCCCTTCACCGCCTTTGGTGACTATTTTGCTGTTAATGACAGGCTTATAAATATTATTTGAGATATAGTATCCGAGATTTTCATTATCAGATTCCCACCACCATCTGTATGAAATTTTATAAATATTCATTTCAACCGCTGAGCTTACCGGATTCCCCGACGGGTCAAGCGTTACTGTTTTAACCTCATATTCCCTGTCGGTGAATAACATTCTTTCAGAGCTCTTCAATGCGGGAATATTTATTCCTGTGTACACTGGGTAAGGAGAAAACTTCAGAGAGGTTTGTGTAATGCTTTCGTCGCCTCCTTTTTCCATAACCTTTGCAGTGAAAACAGCATCAAGCATCCCGGGAGCTTTTAATCCCTTTCCGGCATCGAATGTCACAGCGGCATTTCCCTCATTGTCGGTTGTGCCGTCAAAAATGGTTACAGTCTCAGAATAAAACTCAGTTGCAGGATCATCAAACTGATATTGTCTGAATTTTTCAAAACCGGTTTTTGAAAGTTTTAAGATATAATCAACAGAAGCTTTCATATTAGGTGCCGATGATCCGTTCAGCCATTTTGCATTAAGTGTACCTCTTACACTTTTCCCGGCTTGCAGAATTTCCACGGGGAAGTTGAGATTAATCTTCAGTCGGTTTGGTTTGACAGTTTCAATACGTACTCTTTTTGTAAAATCTGCACCGCCTATTCTGAATGAAGCAGTATAAGTACCTGTCATCGCATCAGACGAGGTTTTTGTCTTAAAGACGAGTATGTTCTGCTCATTGAGTTTCATGATCTGATTGTCAACCTTCTGATTGAGAGGATTTTTAAGTTCGAAACTCACAGGATGGCCAGCCGGCAGTTCTTTCTTCAAATCTCTTACAAAGACTGACAGGAAAATTGAGTCTCCCGGCCTCCAAACATCTCTTTCCCCGAATATAAAGGCTTTGATTCCGTTCTCAGGCGTAACGCCTGAAACATCGAATGAACTTAGTGAGAGAGATGAGCTTTCATTAATCTTCAGATAATTTCTGTCGGCATCTTTTTTTGCTATCAGGAGGAATGGTTTCCGGTCTGTTGAAAGGGTGAGGGATCCATCCTGGCTGGTACTGCCGGAAACAATTTTCTGCAATTGATAATCATACACTTCAACAGTCACATCATTCATAGGGAGAGCGGTAACAATATCATTTGCCGCTATCTTCAGCTGGTTGTCAGCACCCATTTTTGCAATGATACCAATGTTTGAAGCAAGAATGTTCCGTGTCACTTTTTTGTCGGGACTGAAATAAGCCTCCTTGCATGGATCATCCCTGTCTTCCCAGTCGAACCCCATGGAATAGTAAAGCATGTCGTCGCTGTCATCATAGTAATTATCCGGGTCGTCCCAATATCCGCGGGTTCTTTCTTTGTATTCGTCAAGGAGTTCCTCGTATTTTCCGGCAACATCGCCGGTACAGGTATAAAGAGAATATGAAGGTCTCATTGAGAGTTCTACCCTGTAAAGTATTCCGGGTTCCACATTGATATATTCCGACAAGTCTATTGTATATAGGTTCCAGGTATCCCGGGTTGTGCCGGTTCCGCCTGCCAGGTCAATTCGTCCCTCGTAGACCGGCCTTCCGAATCTTTTAAATGAATAACCTGCGTTAATATCACTTTCCTGAAGAAAATAGGGCAGATTGTTTTCAAAAACCTTAACTATCTTCAGATCCACAGCCTTCAGGTTTACTGCTTTAAAAGGAAAAATAAGGTTCTGAGATGAAGGCAGTATTACTCCTTTGCCGGTAAGGGCAATTGACGGTTTAACAGGACTGAAATCCAGAGTCCGGATAAATGAATCCGCAAGTTCAGTCCCTTTCCGGTTCTTAACTGATGGTTCGACGTTAATATCGACAGTTCCCTGCAGTTTTTCGGCCGGAAAGATGCTTATGATATTCTGGTTTATACTTGCTGTAATTTCTGTTCCTGATGAAAGCCAGATAAGGCCTTCCAGTTCCTGATCAGGATCAACCGGGTCTGAAAAAACTACATCTGTTTTCTGATTTTCAGCGGGGTAGGATAAAAGGTTTACAATGCTGAATTCACCTGCCGGTGGGATGCTCAATGATGCATTACCTTTTTGCCTTAT
>JABUEV010000342.1 GCA_013314865.1 Bacteroidales bacterium
AAATCAGAAGCGCAATCAATAATATCCTTCTAAATCGTATCAATTTTTACGTTTTTTTGCAAAAATATAAAGTAAAGCTTTCCTTTCACAAGAAGTTTTCAACACACAAATAAACACAAAAAGATTAATTTTATTATTTTTAATTTAGCGAATTTGATTAATGAATCCGGGATAAAAATACAATTAATGCTTAAAATACAAGGACTGCCGATAAAATATTTCATTCTATCTGCCTTGTTATTCATCACAGTCAATGCATCGCCACAGGAAAACCAGGTTGATACTTCGGGCTATCTTCCTTTGTTCTATGAAGGATCGCTTGAATATAATCTGATGCTTGCTTCAGCCCTTGGTATTCCTTCAGAAATAGACAGGCTGATAAAAAAAGGTGCTGATATTGAAGCAGAGACTGAAGAAGGGGCAACTCCTTTAATAATTGCCGTTGCGGCAAATAAGATTGAATCAGTCAATACTCTTCTTAAATACAATCCTGAAGTAAACAAAAAGACCAGTCTTGATGAGACTCCTCTGCTCATAGCCGTTAAAAACCAGAATTCTGCTATCGCAGAGGCTTTGATAAGAGCAGGGGCTGATGTCAATATGCCTGACAATCATGGTGCCACGCCCTTGCATTATGCATCTGCCTATGGTTATTTCCAGATGGCAGATCTTTTGCTTTATTATGATGCAGTTGTCGACAAAAAATCAGTCGATGGCACAACGCCCCTGATGGCAGCCATATGGGCAGGTAATGCAAATATTGCTGATCTGCTGATTCAAAACGGAGCCAACATGGAGGCGCGCGACAGCGAAGGCTTCACGCCTTTTCTAATTGCGGCTCAAAATGGCGATACCCTTCTGATGGATTTTCTCTTCAGTAATGGCGTTGACCCTTTTGAAACAAATATATACAATTATGACGCCCTGGCGGTTTCAATACGCGCCAATCAGCCAAACAGCGCAATTTATCTCTTAAACAAAAACCCCGACTGGTCAAAAAGAAACAAAAATGCTGTCAACCCGTACATTGTCGCTTCAAAATACAGGAGAAATGATATCATAGGAATTCTCAGAGCTTCAAAAGTACCTGGAAACATTTCTTACAGCTTTGATCAGGCAGAATTTTCACTTTCATCAAAATTCAGCTTCAGTGATTATTTCACCGGTTTTTCATTTTCATTGCGGGAACCTGTTCTCAGTGGAGGGATACTTGCAGGCCTTGACACAAAGCTCTGGTACACAAGAGTAATGATAAAAGAAAATGACAATCTTATTTACCAGTACTTTGACAGGAGATCAATGGCTTATGCCGGAGTTTTCAGGGATTTTGCACTCACAGATGACATTTTGAGGCCCAACCTGATCCTTTTTGCTTCATTATCTGCTGCTTACACTTTTGGAAATACCTTTAAAGGAACTCTTAAGGTGCCTGAAAACAAATTCTCTATACTTCCCGCAATATCTGTCAGATTAATAACCAAAAATCTGGCCTTTTCAGCCGGAATTGAATATATGAAGAGCGGATTCTATAAAAACGGCCCCTTGTGGTTGAGAGCAGGGGCATCCTGGAATTTCTATTTCGATAATATAAGGGGTCCTGTGAAAACAATAAAATGGTACTGAAAAAAATGAAGAAAATATTCGGCATGGCCATTTTCCTGTTTGGAGCAATTTTTTTCTCATGCGAGGAACAACTGATATTTGTTGATTGTTCTAAATGTAAAACAGGCGAACCTCTGAATACAGATCTCGTTATTAAGATTTACTCTGCCGAAAATGTCCCTGCCGTAATTACGATATATGAAGGAAACCTGGAAGATAATATTGTGTACAGCACATTTGTTATCGGCAACCAGAATGTTGTCAATCAGACTGTTTCAATAAACAAAAAATATACGGTAACCGCAAAATATAACATAGGGAACAAAGACTATCTGGTGGTTGATTCAACCACTCCCAGAGTTAAATTCGACGAATCATCTTGTGAAGATCCCTGTTACTTTGTGTACAACAATAAGGTAAACCTGAGGCTTAAAAGAACCAGGTAAAATGAATGAATGTAAGAATTAAGCAGATTTTTCTTACGCAGTGTAGCTGAAAAGGGGAACGCCGCTTTGTGCCTTTTGTTTAATCAGCTGAATTTCTGATTTTTTAAGTGGCTTAATTTTATCGGCAAGTGTCAATGCCTTTTTGAAAAGATTCTCATCTCCGGGAGGCACTGCCGCAGTTATGGGATGTGATAAGGTAAATCGCAATCCTGTCAGAATTTCTTCATCAGACACCAGAGGTTCATACCAGCATTTTGGGTATTTTGACCGGTCTGCACCCTCTGGCCATGGGCCCTTTGCCATCGCTTTCAGGGCCAGAATGCCCATTTTCTTTTCTTTGGCCCGTGCCAGTACCTGTGGTCCGAAATTGCCCGCATTCCATGAAGCAAAATTGAACGGGAAAAGAATCGTATCAAAATCAAAACGGTTCATTAGTTCCATTGCAGCTTCAACTGAGTGGGCTGAAAATCCAATATATTTTATCTTGCCTTCATTACGGGCTTCCAGAAAAGTTTCCATTGCTCCGCCCGGTCCCAGCAATGTATTGACATCTTCCAAAGTTGTGACTGCATGATGCTGATAAAGGTCAAAATGATCTGTGCGAAGGTTTTTTAATGATTGCTCAAGTTCTTTTCTGGCTTCGGCTTTGGTTCTTTTTTGAGTTTTACAAGCAAGAAAAACATCTTTTCTGTAAGGCTCAAGGGCAGGCCCCAGTTTTATTTCAGCATCACCATAGGATGGTGCTACATCGAAATAGTTTATGCCACGATCTATCGCCATTTTTACCCTCTCAGCGGCATCTTCAGGAGTTGCATCCATTACGACTATTCCTCCAAAACCTATCATGGAGAGCATTACACCTGTCCTGCCAAGAACCCTTTTCTCAATCTTGCCGGGTGCTATTTTTCTTTCCATTCCCGCCAATCCTGCCGGAAAAACACTGAGCATAGGAGCTGTTACTGCAGTAAACCTGATGAAATCACGCCTTTTCATATCTCGTTAATTTTAACATACTAAACTTAAAAGTTACGAATTTGTTCAAGCCTTTCCAAAAATATTTTCTCTTTTACTGAATGTTAATATTTCCGGTCTGATTATTTCACTCCCTTAATTGAGACAATTCCTATCTTTGAAGGACTAAAAGTTATAAGCCATGGAAACATCTTTCTTTAACTCTGACCTTTTCAGTTACCTTGTATTGCCCCTGCTTATTTTCCTCGCGCGAATCTGTGACGTTTCTCTTGGCACTATGCGAATTATCTTCGTATCGAAGGGGAAAAAAAATATAGCACCCATTCTCGGATTTTTTGAGGTATTTATCTGGATAATTGCAGTGAGTAAAATAATGCAGAATCTTGACAATTATGTAAATTATGTTGCCTATGCTGCAGGCTTCGCAACAGGGAATTTTCTGGGAATAATTATTGAGGAGAAACTGGCTATGGGGGTACAGATGATAAGGGTTTTTACTAACGAAAAAGGCATGGAACTGGTGAAGAAATTAAATACAAGCGGTTTTGGAGCAACTTCCGTTGAAGCTCATGGAGCAAAGGAAAAGGTATACATGGTTTATACAATAGTGCACAGGAATGAACTGGATCAGGTGTTGAATCTTATAAAAAGTTTCAACCCGAAAGCATTTTTTACAATAGAAGATGTAAAAGCTGTAAATGAAGGGATTTTCCATCCACGGCAGAGAGCAACCCTCCTCCCTTTTTCAAATATTCTGAGAGAATGGAGAAAGGGGAAGTAGGCGGTAGGCAGTAGGCGGTAGGCAGTAGGCGGTA
>JABUEV010000343.1 GCA_013314865.1 Bacteroidales bacterium
GTGATTATTCTAATCTGGATCTTGACAGACGGAAGGAGGAAATAGACAAATTCTACCATGAATGGAAAGGCAGTTATGATCAGGTGGATGATATCCTGCTTTTAGGTGTCAGGGTTTGAAAATCCATTTTCAGTAAGTGTCGTTTACCGACAGTACAATTTCCGAGGTAGATGCTGTGTTGCTTATATTGCCTGCCCTGTCCTTGATAAAAAAGTTGTATTTAATTGTGTCTTCCACTGAATAAAACAGGTACATAAACGTGACTGAGATAGTGCCTTTCAAAATTTTATTCTGTCCCAGCCTCTCCATATACGGTATTCTGTAGCCCGAGGGTTTCAAAGGATCGTTATCGCCCGCCTTAACAAGTTCCCCGTCAATTTTCCGGTAGAGGGTAAAGAAAAGATTGATTGTGTCGTTGTTAAATTCATCTGTGGGCGGGTCAAGTCCGAGGTCGCCATCCCCATCTTCGAAATAAAACTTCAGTCTCCCGCCTTTCACTTTGTTGCCAAGAATGTCTGTCGTATCGAAAACCTTGAAACTTGTAAATTCCACATAGGGTTCAGGAGGAAGGGTTTGAATTTTGCGGCATGCAAACAGGGCTGATGCAGCAATAATCACTATGATAATAAAACCAATCCTGTTCATTTTCCCGGCATGTAAGATTTCACGAACAAAAACCACACCAAAATACATCATTTTTTTCTAAAAAATATCCTTACAGGAACACCTGTAAGATCAAAATGTTCCCTTAACCTGTTTTCCACGAATCTTTTATATGGTTCTCCAACATAGTCAGGGAAGTTGCAGAAAAACGCAAATGATGGCACTTTGGTTGGCAGTTGTGTAATATATTTAATCTTAATATATTTTCCTTTAACTGCAGGAGGAGGATTTTTTGCTACCTCGTCCAGCATTGTCTCATTTAATAGTGCAGTCGGAATTCGTATGTTAAGATTATTATTGACTTTATCAATCAGTTCAAGAATTTTATGAATTCTCTGTCTGGTTATGGCTGATATAAAAAGTATGTCATAATCAGTAAACGGAGCAGTTCTGTTCCTGATTTCCTGTTCAAAAAGTCTGAGAGTGTTATTATCTTTCTTTATCAGATCCCATTTATTAACTATTACGATAAGACCCTTGTAATTCCTTTGAATAAGCCAGAAGATATTCATATCCTGGGATTCAATTCCGCGAGTAGCGTCAATAAGCAGAATGCAAATGTCGGAGTTTTCAATTGCTCTTACAGCACGAACTGTGGAATAAAATTCAATATCCTCGTTTACCTTTTTCTTTTTTCTTAGTCCGGCTGTATCTACAAGGAAAAAGTCGTGGTTGTATTTATTGTACCTGGTATAGATTGAGTCTCTGGTGGTGCCGGGCAAAGGAGTCACAATATTCCGTTCCTCGCCAAGCAGGGTGTTGAAGAGAGTTGATTTTCCAACGTTAGGGCGGCCAACAATTGAAACACGCGGCAGGTCAGGAACAGGCTCAGCCTTGTGTTCCCCGAATATTCCCGTCACAGCATCAAGCAGTTCTCCGGTGCCCGATCCATTTACAGAACTTACCGCAAAAAAATCACCAAGTCCCAGACTGTAAAATTCACTGGCATAAGGAAGTCGTTCATTATTGTCCACTTTATTTACAACCAGCATGACTCGTTTTGATGATTTCCTGAGCAATTCGGCAACTTCAAGATCAAACCTGTGAATTCCGCTTGTCACATCAACCATGAAAAGAATTATATCGGCTTCTTCAATAGCCAGCATCACCTGTTTGTTGATCTCCTCTTCAAAGACATCCTCTGACTTGTGGACGTATCCTCCGGTATCTATAACTGAAAAATCGACGCCATTCCAGTTTGCCTGACCGTAAATGCGGTCGCGGGTTACACCGCTGGCTTCATCAACAATTGCTTCGCGCGTCCCGGTAAGCCTGTTGAACAGTGTTGATTTTCCAACATTTGGTCTGCCCACTATTGCTACTATTCTGCTCATAATTACCGTATACGATATCAGTTAATTATAACCGAACCTTCTTAACAGTGCCGGCTTATTTCTCCAGTCTTTTGTCACTTTCACATACAGGCTGAGGAAGACCTTGCGGCCGAAAAATTTTTCCATCTCGTACCTTGCTGAAGTGCCTGCTTTTTTAAGCATACTGCCTTTGTGACCGATTATGATTCCTTTCTGGCTTTCACGCTCGACATGAATCACAGCATGTATCCTGAGAATGTCCTGGAGATCTTCGAAACTTTCTATTTCTATTTCCACAGAATATGGAATCTCTTTTTGATAAAGAAGAAGTATTTTCTCCCTTATTATCTCTGATGCAAAAAACCGTTCATATTTATCAGTGAGCTGATCTTTGGGAAAATAGGGTTCACCTTCAGGAAGTTTGCCAAGCACAATCCGCAGAAGATTGTCAAGATTGAATTTATTAAGGGCTGAAACAGGTATTATATCAGATCCTGGAATTATTTCATCCCATCCGGCAACTATTTTCTCAAGCTCTTCCTGGTTTGTGAGGTCAATCTTGTTGATAACAATTACTACAGGTGTTCCGGATTTTTTAATATGCTCGGTTATGTTTTTGTCGATTCCCGGTTTTTCCTTCACTTCGGTTACATAAAGTATCAGGTCTGCATCCGCCAGGGCATTATTTACATAGTTCATCATTGCTTCCTGAAGCCTGTACCGGGGTTTCAAAATTCCCGGCGTATCTGAATAGACAATCTGAAAGTCTTCCCCGTTGACTATTCCCATTATCCTGTGTCTTGTGGTTTGGGCTTTTGATGTTATAATGGAAAGTTTCTCGCCCACAAGTGCATTCATAAGAGTTGACTTTCCCACATTGGGATTGCCGAGAATATTGACAAAACCTGCTTTATGTTTCATATTAATTAGAAAATCCCTCTTTTCAGCATGTTTATTTCTTTCTGATTAAGAAATCTCCATTTCCCTCGGGGAAGATTCTTTTTGGTCAGTCCCGCAAAATAAACCCTGTCGAGTTTTTTTACCCTGTAGCCGAGTGCTTCAAACATCCTTCTGACAACTCTGTTCTGGCCTGAATGGATTTCTAAACCGATCTGTGATTTGTCATCGGGATCAGCATAAGATACAGCATCTGCACTTACTTTTTCCCCTCCAATATCTACTCCCTCGGTAAGTCGTATGAGAGATTCCCTTGTTGCATCTTTGTTAAGAAAGACATGATAGATCTTTTTTCTTTCAAATTTAGGATGCGTCAGTTTGCGTGTAAGTTCCCCGTCATTTGTAAGCAGTAGCACTCCGGTTGTGTCCTTGTCGAGCCTCCCTACCGGGTATACACGCCACGGACACTTGTCTTTGATGAGGTCAATTACTGTTAGCCCGGCATGCGGATCTTCAACAGTAGTCACGTATCCTTTCGGTTTATTCATCAGGATATAGACTTTTTTTTCAGCTGTCAGTTTTCTGTTCTGATATCTTACATCATCTTTCCAACTCACCTTTGCTCCCATCTCGGTGATGGTTTTCCCGTTCACCGTTATAAGTCCCTTGCTGATTAATTCATCAGCTTCCCGCCTGGAACAGAGCCCGCTGTTGGCAATAAACCTGTTAAGCCTTATTTTTTCCGTCTGTCTGACGGATTTCTCTTTTATATTCTCTGGTTTTGCCCTGTTCATGAGTTATTTTATTCAGCCTGCAAAGGTACAATTATTTGGGGGATTATCATGATTCTGTTTTTTTGCTAATTTGGGCCTTTAAAATTGAAGAACATGGCATTAATAAAATCTATTTCAGGCATAAGGGGTACAATAGGAGGCAGGCCAGGGGAAGGACTTTC
>JABUEV010000344.1 GCA_013314865.1 Bacteroidales bacterium
ACTTGAGACTATGAATTATATAAATGGAACGCCTGCAGTCTCTGGCAATAATATTGTTTTTGGGGGTTGTGACGGCATAATAAGGATCGCGGATGCATTCACAGGAAAGGAAAAAAGCACTGTCGAAATAGGCACCTATATCGCATCGTCACCAGCTCTTGTCGGAACCAGAGCATGTTTCGGCGATTATGACGGTAATTTTTATTGCCTCGACCTCCAGCCAGGTAAAATCGCCTGGGAGATTCCGGCATCAGATGATTCCGGTGCCATTCTTGGAGTACCGGCTGTAAGCCGAAATTCTGTCGTGATTGGCAATGAAAACAAAAATCTCTACTGCTACGACCTTGCAACCGGGAAACTGAAATGGAGCTACAGAACAAACGGCAGAATAACAGGATCAGCTGTAATCGCCTCTTCAAAAGTAGTTTTCGGGAGTCTGGATGGTTATGTGTATATGCTGAATCTGGAAGATGGTAAAAAATTGTGGAGTTTTAATGCAGGCGCACCTGTCAGCAGTTCCCCTTCTGTCTATGGAAACCGGTTTTATATTCTTACAGAAGACGGAAGACTTCTGGCATTTGGATCCAGGTAAGCTTTTCCCCTCACAGCCCTAAAACTGAAAAGACTGTATATGTATTTTCATTGCAATATGTGAATCAGAAATTTGAACTATTAATGCATTAATTGGTTTAGTATTACATGAAAATCATTTATCTCGTAACAGGTTCAGGCGGATCTTTTTATTGCGGAAATTGCTACCGTGATATGCTCTATGTAAGGGCTATTAGGAAAGTTCCCGGGATTGAAGCAAAAGCAGTCCCGCTTTATCTTCCACCTGATAAATCAGTCATATCGGGCGAAGGATTTGAAAAACAGGTCTTTTTTGGCGCAATATCAATGTATCTGAGGGAAAAGGTCCCTTTTCTCAGAAATATGCCTGCATTTTTTGACAAATTCTTTGACGCACCGCCGTTCCTTAAATTTGCTGCACGGCAGTCAGGCACAACAAGTACTGAAGGTTACGAGGAACTTACAATAAATATGATTGAGGGTGATAACGCCTTCAGAAAGCAGGAAGTCGAAAGGCTGGTCAGCCACCTCATAGAAAATGGCAAGCCTGATATTATTCACCTTTCCAATGCATTGATACTCGGACTTGCACGGCAACTGAAGAAAAGACTTGACGTAAAAGTTGTCTGTTCAATCCTGAATGAGGATGACTGGATTGAGGAAATGGCTGAGCCTTACCGCTCGAGGGCATGGAAAATGATCGCCGCAGAATCGGTACATGTGGATATGTTTATTACACCAAGCCAGTACTACAAATCATTTTTTATCAGTAAAACCCGGATAAACGGAGATAACATCATGGTCGTGCCCCTTGGATTTGATCCGGGCAGGGAACATGAAACCAGACCGGAAAGAAAACCATCCTCCGTAGGCTTTTTCAGCCGTATCAGCAAAAACAACGGTTTTGATAAACTGGTCGATGCTTTCATCCTTCTGAAAAGTTCAAACACTGTTCCTGATTTGACATTAAAGATTTGCGGGGGATATACAGGAATAGACAAGCCCTTTATCCTTGAACAAATAAAAAAGGTCAAAAAAGCAGGTTTGCAGAAAGATATCAGGATTTATCCCGAATTTGAAGGAGAAAAGAAAGCCGAATTTTTCAGGGACGTAGATATTATCAGCGTACCTGTCCGTAAATATGACGGTTACGGCTTATACATCCTTGAAGCAAACAGCGAAGGAGTTCCGGTTGTTCAGCCTTCAACAGGTGCATTTCCGGAACTGGTAGAAAAAACAGGAGGAGGCGTGATCTATTCTCCTGATACTGTAACAGAACTTGCATCAAGGCTTCAGGAACTTCTTAATAATGAGGAGCTTTTACGAAAGCTCGGAAATGATGGCAGTAAAAAAGTCAGGGAAGAATTTTCGCTGACCAGGATGTCAGAGGGTCTCGCAGAAGTTTACAAAAAAACAACAGGAAATGCTTCTTCTTAATAAAATCACAAAATCATTTCTTCAACGGGGTACTGTACTGAAAGACCTTAGCCTTGAAGTCAGGGAAGGTGACATGATATCAGTCTCCGGCCCTTCCGGATCAGGCAAGACAACATTGCTGAACATAATTGGCTTGCTTGACAGACCCGACAGCGGAGATTTAATCTTTAAGGGAGTCTCTTTACTGGGATTTGACTCCAACCGGTCAGCCACTTACAGGAACAGAAATATTGGTTTTGTATTTCAGGACCATCTTCTTCTCCCATATCTTACTGTAAAAGAAAATATCCTTTTGCCATTGCTTGCGTCAGATATGAAAGAGGATGAACTAGGCCGGAAAGAAGGCGATGCTGAAGAACTTATGCGAAAGACAAACATTGCTGATCTTTCCGGGAAATATCCGTTTCAGATATCAGGTGGAGAAGCTCAGAGGGTAGCTCTGGTAAGAGCACTGATAAACAAACCGGCACTTCTGCTTGCGGATGAGCCTACCGGATCCCTCGATCGCAGAAATGCTGAAAACCTTGGAGATCTGCTGGTTCAGCTAAACAGGGATTACGGCATTACAATCATTCTTGCAACCCATTCAATCAGCCTTGCCAGAAAAATGAAGGTAAATTATACTCTGTCTGAAGGCAAACTTGCTGAAGGTTTATTGGTTTGATAAATCTAACAAATGAATCTCTCCACAGGCTATATTGTCCGTAAATCACTATTATACAACAGAAAAAACATTGTATTTCTGATTCTTATCACTGCTCTCCTGACAGCTGTAGTTACAGGATCGTTGATGACAGGAAAATCAGTCAGGAAAAGTCTCAGAAAAACATCATTCGAAAAATTAGGCAATACAGGCATAGTTGTCAGTGCAGGACTGAGATATACAGATCCCTCACTCCCATTGAGGCTCGCCGCCAAAACAGGAACTGAAACTGCCGGAATAACTGAGATAGAAGGATTCTGCCAGAGTTTTTCATCTCAAAAAATTGCTCATGACGTCAAAATATTTGCCATTGAAGATAATTTTTTTAGTTTCCATGGAAATGACACATTAAAGATTAACAATGGCGAGGTGGCTCTGAATGAGCGTCTGGCTGAATACCTTGATATACGACCGGGAGATGATATAATTTTGAAGTTTAATCCATTAACTGATATTCCTGCTGATGCCCCTTTTTCACCGGGGAAAAATCCCACCGAGTCAATAGTATTGAAGGTTGGCAGGATACTTGGCAAGTCTGAAACCGGAAACTTCTCTCTCAACATTACCCAAACCATTCCTTTTAATCTTTTTGTCAGCCGCACAGACCTGCAAGACAGCAAAGGAAATGTTCCCGGGATAAACAGGATACTGTTCAGCAGAAACACGAAGCTTGAAATACCGGAAATATATAATATTCTGAAGGCTGAGATCAAGCCGGCGGATATCGGTCTGAGAGTCAGATTTGTTCCTTCCACAGGCACATACGAAATTGTTTCAGACCGGATTTTTATTGATCAACTGCTGTATGATGAGATTCTGAAGTCATCGCTCAAATGTTATCCTGTAATAACATATCTGGCAAACAGCATCAGCAATGAACAACGGTCTGTACCTTACTCTTTTGTTTCAGCAATTGATCCAGGGTTGAGCAGTATGGTCCCTGACTCCAACCAGATTTTAATAAACGAATGGCTTGCCGAAGATCTGGGAGCCGAAAAGGGTGACACATTGACGCTTTCGTGGTATTCACCTGATCCGATGAACCGGCTGACTGAAGTAAAATCAGAATTCATAGTGAGTGGTGTTGCTGAAATAAAAGGTTTGACCGGGGATTCTA
>JABUEV010000345.1 GCA_013314865.1 Bacteroidales bacterium
CATATGTCATTCCAAAATAGGGATCATAAACACTGCCCAGGTATGAATATGTAGGTTTGTCAGTTCTGGTTGCCTCGTCGTATTCTGTGTATGCAAAAACACTGAGTGTGTCAGTGGACCTTACCTCAAGAAAATCTTCTCCCGGCAGGAGTCCTGTTCCTATTGAAGTGGGGTCCTCTTCACATGAAGTCAGAGAAAAGGCCAGAATTATTATGAGCAGTAAATTATTAAGACTAAGAGGGATTATACTTAATGGAAATATCCATTTTGCTTTTTGATATTCAGGATAGTAATTTGTCATAGAAATCATTATAGGCATCAATATAACTGTCTTCATCGTGATATTCAAGTACCGGCTTGTTTATACTCTGAATATACTTTTTCAAATCTTCATTTATCACTTCGCTCCCGATAATGACAGCATCAGAGTATTTTATTGCCAGTTTTGATATATTGATGAAATCAGGATTTTTGATCATCTTCAGACTTTCCCCGTCAATGCCGTCATATCTTAGTTTATCAATGAACGTTGATCTGAACGGCATTTTAAATTCGTTATTATAAACCGAATATACTATTTTGTAGTTGTGGAAAAGAGGGTCGTCATTGTATATTGATCGGAGATAGACGGGCACAAGGGCTGTCATCCAGCCATGACAATGCACAATATCCGGCGACCATCTTAATTTTTTTACAGTCTCAATCACTCCCCTTGCAAAAAAGAGCGCCCTCTCATCATTATCCTCAAATTCCTTGCCTGATGCATCTTCAACTGTGTGCTTCCTCTGGAAATAGTCTTCATTGTCAATAAAATAAACCTGCATTCGTGCCGACTGGATGGAAGCTACCTTTATGATGAGAGGATGATCAGTATCATCAATAATAAGATTCATCCCGGATAATCTGATAACCTCATGCAGTTGGTTTCTCCTCTCGTTAATACAGCCATACCTCGGCATGAAGGTTCTTATTTCCTTGCCCTTCTCCTGAATCCCCTGTGGAAGATATCTCCCTATCCTCGATAATTTTGTCTCACTTAAATAGGGAGTAATTTCCTGTGAGATGAACAGTACCTTTTTGCTTTCCATTTACCTGCCCGGATATACCAAACCCATATTAAGGTGCAAAGATAGTAAAAATTAATGAAAAAATTACAGTTATTTAGTGTAGGTTTGTATCATAAAGTACATCACATGAAGATATTAAAAACAGTTACCGGATTAAGAAAACAGCTTACAGCATCATCTCTGAGCCCTCTGGGCTTTGTTCCTACTATGGGGGCCCTTCATGCCGGACATCTGTCACTGGTTGAAAAAGCAATAAATGATTGCCCGTCTGTTGTTGTAAGTATTTATGTAAATCCTTCTCAGTTTAATGATCCGGAAGATTTAAAGAAATATCCCAGGACTCCGGAAGAAGACTTAGCACTGCTGTCAGGATTAATGCGGAAAAGTGACCTGGTTTTCATGCCCCGTGATAAGGAAATATATCCTGAGAAAGACACGCGTGTTTTTGATTTCGGAAATCTTGACAAAGTAATGGAAGGTGTTCACCGGCCCGGACATTTTAATGGAGTCGCCCAGGTAGTAAGCAGGCTGTTCGATATCGTGGAACCGAATATTGCTTATTTCGGCCAGAAAGATTTCCAACAACTGACCATTATCAAAGAGCTGGTCAGGCAAAAAGGTTACAAAATAAAAATTATTGCATGCCCCATTGTACGGGAAAACGACGGACTTGCTATGAGCAGCAGAAACAGACTGCTCGACCCGCTAATCAGAAAAAATGCAGGCATTATTTACAAATCACTTCTGTCAGCTTCACAAATGATTAAAACACATGATATACCCGAAATAAAGAAATTCGTCTCAGAGAACATAGAATCTTTCAACGGTTTTAAAGTTGAATATTTTGAGATAGTAGATGACAAAAATCTTTTACCTGTTATGTCGGCGGGTGAAATGAAAAGCGGAAAAGGTTATGTCGGATGCATTGCTGTTAAAGCCGGCAGGATAAGGCTAATAGATAATATTGAATTCCCTTTGCCCTGATAAAAAAGGATAATTAACTTTGCACCAAAATTTAATCCCAGCCGTTTGAAAATGTTTATAGAAGTAGTAAAGTCTAAAATCCACATGGTTTCAGTTACAGCATCCAACCTGTACTATGTCGGAAGTATTACAATAGATGAAGACCTGATGGATGCCGCCAACATAATTGAGAATGAAAAAGTTCAGGTTTTGGATCTCAATAACGGTGAACGTTTCGATACATATGTGATAAAGGGGAAAAGAGGCTCAGGAGAGATATGTCTGAATGGTGCTGCAGCAAGAAAAGTGGCAGTTGGAGATGTGATCCTTATTGTTTCTTATGCAATGATGGAATTTCAGGAAGCTAAATCTTTTAAACCAAAAATAATTTTCCCTGATACGAGAACCAATAAACTGATCTGATTTGAAAAGCAGAATTATAAAGCTTCTCAAGATTCTGGGCTTTCTTTCTGTCGGACTTATATTGTTGTGGCTTGCCTTTCGCAACGTTGAGTTTGAAAGGCTTGTTGAAGGATTGAGGAAAGCTAATTATTTCTGGCTGTTACCTTCTGTTGCATTCAGCTGTTTTGCCTTTGCCAGCAGGGCACGGAGATGGATCCTGCTGATAAATCCTCTTGGATTTAATCCTTCCTTCCGCAATACCTTTCATTCACTGATGACAGGATACCTGGCAAATCTCGCATTGCCCCGACTAGGAGAAATAACAAGATGTATGGCTCTGGGAAAAAAGGAAAAAATGCCTGCTGACCAGCTTTTTGGCACAGTGATAGTCGAACGTACAATAGATTTTTTGTCTCTCTTAGTAATATTATTAATTCTTGTTATCCTCAGGGGTGGTGAAATAAATGAATTTCTGAAGGTTAGCATTTTTATCCCCTTGCAGGAAAAGGTATTTTCAATTCTCGGATTCAGATGGATCATCTGGGCAGTTCTGTTACTGCTTTCAGCCGTAACTTTTTTCCTGCTGATCAGATACAGAAAAAACCTCAGAAAATTCAAATTCATTGCCAGGCTGTTCGATATTGCAAAAGGAATCATATACGGGCTTAAAACAATAACCACTCTTGAAAGAAAGTGGGAATTCATATTTCATACAATCTTTATTTGGATGAATTATGCCCTCATGACATGGGTAGTTGTTTTCGCAGTTAAAAGCACTTCCCATATTACACTTCTTGACAGTGTTTTTCTTCTTGTTATTGGAGGACTCGCAATGTCGGCACCTATACAGAGCGGTCTGGGAGCATACCACTATATAATTTCCAGGGGTCTTGCTTTTGTGGAAGGGGTCAAAATTGAAGACGGGCTTATCTATGCATTTCTTACTCACGAATCCCAGATGATTCTGGTTGCAATACTGGGGACAATTTCATTCTTTACTATATTTGGAATGCCTCACAGGAGGAAGAGCAAAACTTATGGGAACGAATAAGACAAAGAGTGTTTTTGTGTGTCAGAACTGCGGGGCTGAATCGCCTAAATGGATTGGCAAATGTCCTTCATGCAAGGAGTGGAACACTTATCAGGAGGAAATTATTTCAGTTGGACAACGCGAAAAATCAGCAATTTCTATATCACAGAGGCAGAAGCCGGTACTGCTTGAGAATGTTGCATCAAAGGAAGGAACGCGGAATAAGTCAGGAATTTCTGAACTTGACAGGATACTTGGTGGAGGAATGGTGCCAGGTTCACTTATTCTTCTGGGAGGTGAGCCTGGCATAGGGAAATCAACTATTGCCCTGCAGGTAGCACTAAGCCTAAAAG
>JABUEV010000346.1 GCA_013314865.1 Bacteroidales bacterium
AGTCTTTTGGAACTGATAATCCAGACATCCTTGCTGAAAGATTTCAGGGAATAATTGCAGAAAATCTTGAAAGAATGCGAACCGATCAATATTAAATGACACTTGATCTTTCATACCGCAGGATACTCCACAGGATGGGCTATTACGAATACCAGCAGGGTCTTATCCTCAGTCATATTGCTCAGGAGGGAGGATGGAACAGCCATCTAATGAATTGCAGGAAATTCATTATGGCCTCAATGGAATTTTTCAAACCAGAAATTGTTACAGTTCTTGGAAGCGGCTGGCTGCTCGATATCCCTCTGGAGGAAATGCTCGGATTTAACTGCAGGATTAATCTTGTCGATATAATACACCCGCCACAAGTGATTGAACAAGTTGCAGGCATTGAAAAAGTGAAACTGATAGAGGATGATGTCTCCGCTGGTCTTATTTTGAGGACATGGAAGATGACTTCAGGCTTCCCTTTCAAAAAGAAAAGAACTTTTCTTTCGGCTGAAATACCTTTATACAGACCGGAATTTGAGACCGGGCTGGTTGTTTCTGCAAACATACTTACCCAGATCGAATCACTGCCGGTCAGGCTGATCAGAAAAAGAATAAAGGCACGTGATGAGGATATATATGATTTCAGAAAAAGGGTTCAGGAAAGACACCTGGAATTCCTTGCAGGCAAAAACGCTGTTCTGATTTCCGATATCAGTGAAATAACAGAAGAGAAAACGGGCAAAATAATAGAGGAGCCCACTTTACTCACAGTAATTCCCGAGGCAAGGTTTAAGGAGGAGTGGAAATGGAATTTTGAGCCTGTGAGGCCTGATTTCTACAGAAAAAAATCAATATTCAGGGTTGTTGCATTAGCAATCTGATTCTTTTATCAACATTATCTGTCAAAGTATAATTATCAACTGTTCACAGAATTATTCCTGCTTCCCATTTTGAGGCTGTTCCTGACGGTGATAAATCAGCGCGGTTGTTGAAAAATTGACCGGCTACGGGAGCAGTAAATGACTATATTTGCGCAAAATTCTGAAAAATGACCGTAGTCGGGTATTCTGAAGAGCATATTAAAACACTCGAATGGAGAGAGCATATAAGGCTGAGGCCTGGTATGTATATTGGAAAGCTGGGAGACGGTTCTTCCCAGGATGACGGAATTTATGTATTGCTCAAGGAAGTGATGGATAACGCCATCGATGAATATATGATGGGATTCGGCAGGAAGATAGATGTCGAGATTACAGGAAGGGAGGTAAGGGTTCGAGATTATGGAAGGGGAATACCTCTCGGAAAAGTGACTGAAGCTGTCTCTCGTATGAATACCGGTGCCAAGTATGACTCAAAGGCATTTAAAAAGTCAGTCGGACTTAACGGAGTCGGTGTAAAAGCCGTTAACGCTCTTTCAAGCAAATTTATCATAAGATCAATAAGGGACGGGCAGATTAAGGTAAGTGAGTTTGCTCACGGAATTCTGGTAAAGGATTATCCTGTTAAACCTACAGATGAGGAAAACGGAGTAGAGGTAATATTCCGTCCCGATGAAGAAATGTTCGGCAATTACTTCTACATTTCAGAATACGTGGATTCTATGTTGAGGAATTACGTATACCTGAATTCAGGCCTGGTAGTTAATTTCAACGGAACAAGGTTCTTCTCAAAGAACGGACTGGCAGATCTTCTTAATGAAAACCTAAGCAAGGAGGGCCTTTATCCCATAATCCATCTTAAGGGAGAGGACATTGAGGTTGCCTTCACACACGGAATGGGATATGGAGAAGATTACTACAGTTTTGTGAACGGACAGAATACCACCCAGGGAGGCACACATCTGCTTGCATTCAAGGAGGCAATCGTAAAAACCATCAGGGAATTCTATAAAAAGGACTATGAACCGGCAGATATAAGATCCTCAATCATCGCAGCAATAAGTGTTAAAATAGAGGAGCCGATCTTTGAATCGCAGACTAAGACAAAGCTTGGATCAAAGGATATGGGCCCGGGAGGTCCTTCTGTCAGAAACTTTATTCTGGAGTTTATCAAAAAACAGCTTGATGACTATCTCCATAAAAATCCTGAAACAGCAAGAATCCTTCTTAAAAAAATTCAGGATTCGGAAAAGGAGAGGAAAGCTATATCTTCGATCCAGAAACTGGCAAGGGAAAGGGCAAAGAAGGTCAGCCTGCATAATAAAAAACTGAGAGACTGCAGGATACATTTCAATTCGAATGATCCGCGGAAACTTGATACCACGATATTTATTACCGAAGGTGATTCGGCAAGCGGTTCTATTACAAAGTCAAGGGATGTTGAGACTCAGGCAGTATTCAGCCTGAGGGGAAAACCCCTTAATACATTCGGCCTGTCCAAGAAGATTGTTTACGAGAATGAGGAGTTCAACCTGCTTCAGGCTGCACTGAACATCGAAGACGGAATAGAAAATCTGAGATACAATAACGTGGTGATTGCTACGGATGCTGATGTTGACGGAATGCACATCCGCCTTCTTATGCTGACATTCTTCCTGCAATTCTTCCCCGACCTTGTCAGAAAGGGACATGTTTATATCCTTCAGACTCCTCTTTTCAGGGTAAGAAACAAGAAAGAGACCAGATATTGCTATACCCCCGAAGAAAAATACCGTGCAATAGCCGAACTGGGACCTAATCCTGAAATTACAAGATTTAAAGGGCTTGGAGAGATATCTCCCGAAGAATTCAGACATTTCATTGGTAAAGACATGCGCCTCGAACCTGTGAGAATGAAAAGATATGATGCCGTTAATGGATATCTTGAGTTCTTCATGGGAAAGAACACTCCTGAAAGACAGGATTTTATCATCGACAATCTGAGGATAGAGGAGGATATTCTGGAAGAGGAAAAAATCCTTTAGAGAAAGAATTCTGATTATGGAAGAACAGGATTTTGACATGGAAGGACCAGCTGAGTATGATGAATCCGTTGAGGGTTCCTCTGCCATGCACTCAGTTACAGCCCTTTCAGGCATGTATAAAGACTGGTTTCTGGACTACGCTTCCTATGTAATCCTTGAACGTGCCGTTCCTCATCTTAACGATGGTCTGAAACCTGTTCAGAGACGAATCCTCCATTCAATGAAAAGAATGGACGACGGCCGCTTCAACAAAGTGGCAAACATCATCGGTCATACCATGCAGTTTCATCCTCACGGGGATGCTTCCATTGGAGATGCCCTTGTACAGCTGGGCCAGAAAGACCTTCTGATAGAAACACAGGGTAACTGGGGCAACATTCTTACTGGTGACGGTGCCGCCGCTCCAAGATATATTGAGGCACGCCTCTCAAAATTTGCACTCGAGGTTGTGTTCAATCCTAAAACTACAGAATGGAAACTTTCATACGACGGACGTAACAAGGAACCGGTCACCCTTCCGGTGAAATTTCCTCTCCTGCTGGCTATGGGAGTCGAGGGTATTGCTGTCGGGCTCGCATCCAAAATACTTCCGCATAACTTTAATGAATTAATTGATGCTGCAATTAATTACCTGCAGAGGAAAGAATTTGTCCTTTATCCTGATTTCCCTACAGGAGGCCTTATTGACATTTCAAAATATAATGACGGGCAAAGAGGCGGACTGGTTAAAATAAGAGCCAAAATTGAAAAAATCGATAAGAAAACTATCGTAATAACCGAAATACCCTACGGAAAAACCACTACATCACTTATTGATTCAATAATAAAAGCCAGCGAAAAAGGAAAAATAAAAATCAGGAAAATCGATGACAACACATCTTCAAATGTTGAAATAGTAATTCACCTGATGCCCGGGA
>JABUEV010000347.1 GCA_013314865.1 Bacteroidales bacterium
GTGTCATATACACAAGCCGTTTTTCAACGATCTGAGGTGTGGCAAGAGCAGCATCAAAGTTCTGAAAACCGCGGATACCGACACGACGCATCCACTCAAGGTCGGCACGAATGCCTTCTTTTGTGATATTGCCGTTCATCCAATGCCACCAGACCCTGGGTCTGGCTTCATCAGGCGGATTCAGAAAACCGGCTTCCAGCTGGTCTTTGGTTGTATCTGAAGGCCTGCTGCAATTAATGGCGGCAAGGGAAATAATAGTTCCGATTAAAACATATAAAAAAACCTTTTGAGTTCCCGGAGTCTTAAGCCTGTATACCATAATGATTAGATTTTTATTTTAAAGTTATTCAATTAAATTCATTAGGAGTAATATGCTCTCCCACCCAACTCCAAAAATTTTCAGAATTAAATCAGGATTTAGTCATTCTATACCTATTAACTACACATTTTCAGTCATATAAATATTTTCAATACCTGCATGCTTAACTTAATGAATAAGTCAAGTTCCTTTTCAGAGGCCTATTTTAAATTAAATGCCTGCATATCTTAGAAAAAGCTGACAAATTGGAAGCACCAATAACAACCATTGGTTTATTTCAATGCTTTTTCACCATAGTTGATGCGGACGCCATAGTTGCTTACCACATAGTTAAGCCCCAGCATTCCTTTTGGATTTTCCTGCCCTTTTACCTTGCCTGACAACACATCCTTGCTGAGCGTAATCAAGTCCCTGACTCTTTGTCGGGTTTCTTCATTCTTGCCAAAAAAGTGCCCCGGATAAAGTTTGCTTATCCCGTATTTATCCATCAACCTGCCTGTCTTCTCACAGGTTGCAATAAGAGTCGAAAAATCAGTTGTAAGAAGGAGATTCCCTGATCCGAACGAATCACCGCTAAAACCGTAACCTGCATCCTTGTCCAGAAAAGTTGTTGAACCCGGAGTGTGACCCGGTGTGAAAACAACTTCAAGTTTGCGTCCTCCCAGGTCTAATATTTCCCCGTCTTTCAAAAACTTTACTTCGCCTTTATAATCGGGCATCATCCTGGGAATGTTTACTGTATCAGCAGGATTGATGTACAGTGCAGAGAAATAATTGATTGCGGATCCGGTGTGATCCGGATGAACATGTGTGGCGATTAATGTAACAGGTTTATCTGTAATACCCGCCACAATCTTATCAAGATCCTGAATTTTTGTTCCTGCATCAATTAAAACTGCCTTTTTGTATCCTTCAACCAGGTAGAGACTTTCATTGGCCATCATGCGGCCGGACCCTACCCATGTGTGATCATCAATCTGATGAAAAACAACATCCTCATTATTAAATACTTCTTTACCTTCAATCTGAAGCCCTCCGGGCTGAGCTGATATTGTTATATTAATCAGCGTTGCTAATAGAATAAGTGACCCTGTTTTCTTCATGGTTCAAATTTTTACGACCTGTGGGACTTAATTTTTATCTCTGTTTTTTACTCAGGTATTTGTTAATTATTTCACAATACTTCTTTAAGATTTTATCAATGTTTCATCCTTATTTTGAAAATCATTGAAAAGTCAATCCAAAAATTAGTCAGTCATCTCTGCGGTAGTTTACAGACCTTAAAGTATTTACCGGCATCTGGGGACTTTCATATCCATGGGCATACATTACCAGTTTCTTATTCCAGTTCGGGGGGATTAGGATTCTGTACATTACTCCATTTATCCGACCTGTGTCGATCTTCTCTATCGCCAGACTTTCTGATATTTGTGCAGGACAAATCTGCAGAGAAGCACCTAGGCACAATAAAACCAACAACTTTTTCATAGGCTTATTTAAATCTTACAATCTTCACCGGCCCTAAGAGTCCTGATGGCATCAAAGGTGAATCAGCCCTGTAGAATGCCATTGTGGTGTATGTCAGTTTCTCTGTTATATCTGGCTGTTGATCCCCGATCAGTCTGTTTACCCAGAGGTTTGTGACTTTTATTTCGAGCAGATTTTCGCCAGCTTTTAATGCTCCTGTTAAATTGATTCTGAAGGGAGTCTTCCATGTTATGCCAAGTGAGTTGCCATTGATCATAACTTCAGCAAGATATTTCACATCACCCAAGTCAATCCATATTTCTGATTTTCTCTGAAGCCATTCTTCCGGGACGCTTATAGTCCTGGAATAAGTGGCTGTCCCTGAGAAATACTTTATACCTGTATTGCTGTTTTCATTCCAGGGAGTCAGTTCATCAAATGTAACTTCAGTTGGGGCACCCCTCTTTACCTGGAAATTCACCTTCCACGGTCCGGATATTTCAGCAATAATCTCTTCTGCAGGTTTTTCCACAGTTACTGAGTTCTGCCCTGTCTTTTTTCTGAACACTACAAAGACAGCATCGTTTGGTGTAAGGCGAACAGGCACTTTAGTGACGCCATTTTCAATTCTGTAGGAGAGCGGTTCAATCAGTCCGGTTTCAGGATGCCACAATTCAGGCGCCATTCCGGCAATCCTGAAAGTTGCCTCTATATCTTCATTTCTGTTCCTGCGGTTATTGATCCAATAGATGTCAGAATTCCGGAGTTTACGGTGGACGTAAAGAATTTCGGTATCATCGTGTGGTTTTGAATAAGCGAAATCAGGAATTATTTTTTGCATATCCAGCACTTCCTGAATGGTATATCCTGAATAGACTTTTCCCTGTCCTGTAGTTTTTTCGCCTTTTCCCTCGGGCCATAGTTCATTCAGAATGGCAATAAATTCATCCTGGTTATCGCTTAGGCTTGGAGTTGATTCAGGTCTTGGACCGGCAACAATTGCTCCTGCTTTTACTAGTTCACTAATTTTACGCAATACCGGCAGAGACATTTGCCTGGTACTTTCATCCAGTGCGAGGATTTTATATTTCATTCCTCCGGGAGTTGTAATACTTCCTTCTTCAGTTTTAAGGACATTTACAAGTGCATCGGCGTTTACAAAGTCATATTCATATCCCTGTGGCACTTTTGGCAGCTGCTGGCCGAACAGAGCTGTAATGTTGTTGCCTTCTCCATATAGGTAAGCCACATCAGCGATGAATTGCCCCTGCTGCAGCATATAACTGCTTCTTGCCAGGTATGTAGTCCATGCAATTGCCTGTTCAGCCCACGTTTCATGACGGTTGAACCATTGACCGAAAGGACCCAGTCCTAGTCCGGGGATTTTATCATCAAGGGGCTGATGCACGGAGGTATGAATTACGAACCGGTTCAGTCCGCATGCAAGTTCCATATCAGCCACCGGCTTTAACAGTTCAGGTGACCATGCCCAGGCTGTACCAATAGCAGTAAGAGATTCTGCGGCTACATATTTTTGTCCGTATATATGAGAAACTGAAGCAGATTCTCTGACGTCTGCCTTAAATCGTGTTGCAACTCCGCCTTCGTTACCGCCGAATCCTCCGGGTGTCCAGGTAGCGCTCATAGGAACAGCGGCTCTGCGTTTGACCTCAATGCCGTCTCCGATAAATGCACGGCCGCCCTCATGTGATTCGGTGTATCGTCCGAGCATACCGCGCTCAGCAAGTATGTCTGTAAGCTGATCATAGTGATATTCTGCAACCAGCTCTTCAAGGGTTCTTCTGAAGTCCCAAAGGAATTTGTCACTTGCTTCTGAGCTTTCCACCACATAACCTGAAAGTACCGGCAACCAGGGAAGGATATCATAACCTCTCCTGTTCTTGAACTCGGTCATCATGTCATCCGTCCAGTTCTGCGTCCCGGCCTCCCAACTGTCGGTGATGATGTATTGGAGTCCCCTGCTGCCCATTAATCCGCCAGTAGCCTCCTTGTACATG
>JABUEV010000348.1 GCA_013314865.1 Bacteroidales bacterium
GCAATTGTTTTCAATAGTGCTAACCTAAAAATTACAATCATGTTTGATTTTCAAAAACTTGAGGTCTATCAGAAGTCAAAAAACTTCTGTAAAGAAATCTATTATATCCTGGATGAGAAGAAATTTGACAGGGTAACAAATGATCAGCTCAAAAGAGCATCCTTCAGTATAATGTTGAATATTGCTGAAGGGACTTCCCGATTCAGTAACAAAGACCGTAAAAATTTCTTTGTCATAGCCAGAGGCAGTGCATTTGAATGCGTAGCTATTCTGGAATACCTTCAGGACACAAAAGAAATCACTGAAAATGTTTTCCGGGAAATGGAACAAAAACTTGAGGAAATCTCAAAAATGTTGTTTGGTCTTATCAAAAGTCAAGAGTGATAATTTAGTTGTAATCTTAATACATGGTTGCAACTTTTGTCCGTTCCGGGTACTGAAAAAGAGCGAGAGTGAGAGCCGAAGATCCTGACCGACTCAGGAGCGTCAGGACGAGAGTGAGCAACTCACTCTTTTTTCTCGCTCTCGCACTTACACTCACACTTTTTTCTTCATTGTCAGCAGCGGTAAGCACTATTATCTCTTTTTTCCTTAGACTAACACTTACCAAAACAAATTCGGGAGAAAGCATTAAAGAAAGTCATTAAAAAAATTGAAAATTCTTAAGGATTCATTTATAACAACTCACTTTTATGTACCTGACTCCCTCAGCTAAATCGTGACTTACAATATTTTCGCAAGGCCTTAAATTAATTTTATTTGACTTGTGTTTAAGGATAGCTTAACTTTAATAAAATATAAACCTTAAAAATGTTTACTATTTTAAGAAAAAGGCCGTTGAATCAGATTATTTCCTGGCTTGTTCTGGCTTCGTTTCTTAATCTGATTCATGGGTGTTACTACCTGCGTATTAATAAAACCACAGGACCTCCGGCCCAAGAGGTCTCCCGTCTTCAGAATGAAAACAAGTCTTTTATTCTGCACCAGAATACGAATGTCTGGAGTTTCAGGAACATTACCGCCGGCGAAGACTCGGTTAAGGGAATCGTAACCGAACTTTCAGGACCTGTAAAATCTTACAGCCTTGAAAATGGGAAAATACACCGTTACAATATCAGCGATTCATTAAAGAAAAAGGATATTCTAAATGAAGTACATATTTATGCTGATACTGTATATTTAAGCAGTGATTCTGTCGCAAGTTTCCCTGTTACAGATGTAAAGGAGATCCATGTATATGATCCTGCAAGAGGAACGACAACGGCATCATGGGTGCTTGGCACTCTCGGCTCAGTTGTGGCCGCCATCGCAATTGTAGGTATTATCGTTGCCCTGACAAAAGAATCGTGTCCGTTCATTTATGTTAATGATGATACTTCCTCTGTGTTTGTGGGCGAGATTTACAGCGGGGCAATTTATCCTTCACTGGAAAGGCCTGATTATTTACCCCTTCCACCCCCGAAGCCCGGACAAAAAGATTATACCATAAGAATGACAAATGAAGTTCACGAGATACAGAATACAAATCTGATAGAACTAAATGTAATCGATCATCCAAAAGGTACAAGGGCATACATTGACAAATACGGAAATTGCCAGACTGTCAGCCTTATGCAGTCGCCGATAAGCGCGACAGATCTTTCCGGAAAAGACATTCTGGAAACGATCACGAAAAAGGACTCTTTAAGCTTAAGTACAACCCAGCCTGTAAAAGATGCTCCCCTTGCAAACGGTATCATCATGACATTCAAAAGGCCTGCTAATTCAAACATTGCCAAACTAGTGGTTAATGCGAGAACCACCTATTGGCTTGATTATACCTTTACCCGGTTTCATGCACTGTTTGGCAAGGAGTACGACTGCTGGGTCGACAAACAGCAGAATGTCTCACCGGATAAAATGAAAAAATGGATGCTCGACCAGAATATTCCTCTTTCTCTTTTTGTTGAGAAAAACGGGAAATGGAAATTTATCGATTACTATAATATCGTCGGTCCCATGGCTTTAAAAGAAGATATTCTTTCTTTTGACATATCAGATATCAAATCAGATGAGCTGAAGATTAAACTTGAGTATGGAAATCTTTTCTGGGAAGTTGATTATGCTGGTGTTGATTATTCACTCAATGTTCCGGTCACAATGAGAATCGCCAGGCTTAACAGCGCAATCGACAACAAGGAAAAAGATGTTGCAAACCTTATTTCATCTGCCGATATGCTTTACTATGTCCAGCCGGAAATCGGGGATGCGGTAAATATGAATTTTATTCTTCCGGATCCCGTGGATTCGGAGCAGACACTAATCCTTCACAGCCAGGGACATTACAGAATCTTGCTTAACCTTACCGGAGAACAGAAAAAGAAAGAACTTCTGACATTTATGAAAAAAGGACGCTTCCCTGAATTTTCCGGTGAAATACTTAGCGATCACATGGCTTCAGCACAGAGATGATTTAATCCTGATTATAAATTAATTATTTGTGGATACTGACCGGTATTGCCAGGTTTGCATACGTCACTGTAAAGCAGGATACAGCTTTTGCGGACGAAGAGATAAGAATGGTTTGTTGATAAACAAGTACAGGTTCAATGCAATAAGCTTTGATTACTTATTTGACAAACCGGTAACCCATTACAGGAAAAATGTAAAAGTCCTTTCATTAGGTTCATGGGGATGCAATCTGAGATGTCTCGGCTGTCAGAATGTTAATTTATCATGGAATCTTAATGCCGAAACTCTTGGATACAGGGACATGAATCCGGATGAGATAGTTGAAACAGCACTGAATAACAACTGTAAGGGAATATGCTACACTTTCAATGAACCGGCAATTCTCACTGAAGTTGTTGCTGAGGTTGCAACTGCCGCCAAAAACAAGAATCTCTTTAATGTTCTTGTGACAAATTCAACACTGACAGTTAAATCGGCTGAACAAATTTCACCTTGTATCGATGTTGTTGCAGCAGATATCAAAAGCATGACTGATGAATTTTATTACAATTACTGCGGAGCAGTTGGAATCCCGGATGTTTCAGGCAGGATTCTTCAATGCATAAAGACTTTTTTTGATAACGGTTGTCACATTGAAGTAAGAACAAACATCATCCCGGGGGGAAACGATCAGGAAGAAAATTATCATGAAATTGCCAGGTGGATCAGGTACAATCTCAGCCATTCGACACCCTGGCATATAACCCGCTTCTTCCCTGCTCACAAGCTGAGTCATCTGGATCCCACCCCAGAAAAGTCACTCTTAAAGGCTCAGGAAACAGGCCTGTCTGAAGGACTGGTAAATGTCCATATTTATATGGATAAGGGATGCGACTGTGCCAGAGACTCATTTCTTATCAAAGACACTGTACATTACTGCTGTCATAAGTAGACACCTGATTATGCTGAATTTTTTAATATCTGTACTTTATCACATTCTGCCCCCGGGTGTGATGGATTTTCTGGGCAATGCATCATTGCCAAAATCAGACCTTGCTTTTAAAACCTACGAAAAGATCAGGCCGTCAGTTTTTGAGTATTATTCAGCAAAAAAAGCTTTGTACATGTTCAGAAAAGTGGCCTTAAAAGTCCCTGCTTATCGCCGTTTTCTGGAACAAAACAACATTGATCCCGGGAAAATTAAGAATATCGATGATTTTAACAGGCTGGTACCCCAGACAAACAAGAATAATTATGTCAGGTCTTATAGTCTGGCAGAAAGGTGCATAAACGGACAGTTTCCTGAAAAGATTTCGCTGGAAGAAAGTTCCGGAACATCAGGGGAATCTGCTTTCTGG